>JAZQHX010000074.1:0-3334 GCA_045540835.1 Acutalibacteraceae bacterium
GTGATGTTTGGGTTTATTCTGAAGAATTGTATGATGTAGGTCTTGTAGTCTTTAATGACGGCGAAGGCTATGCTACTAAGGCTGCACCATATTTTAAAAACAATGCTTTTGTAGATGCGGACGATAATGAGTTTGACATCATTACCGCATTAGATAAAAATGGTGAGTTTTTCAGTGCGTGTGACAGTGTAATTGAAAACGGTTGCCCAGTTCCTTCTAAAGCTAAAGGAAAGCTTTATTTGTACTGCGATAAGGGTAATCCAGGCGAAATATACGATTCAATCGAAATTTGTTCATACGGAAACGTAATTACGGGTACTAACACTAAAAATGTAACGGTTGATAACCTTTGCATTAAATATGGCGGTTCACACGGTATAGGAACGAGTAACGTTTCAAACTTTACTGTAAGAAACTGCGAAATCGGTTGGATTGGCGGAAGTGTTAATAGCTATAACACTACAAGCGGCAAGCCTGCACGTTACGGTAACGGTGTTCAGGTACATTCGTCGAGTGACGGTTATTATGTGGACAATAACTATATTTACCAGATTTTTGATGCGGGTATCACTCATCAGCAGAGTAATCTTCCCGGTACAAACTGTGAATTCAAAAATATTGAATACAGTAATAACATTATCGAAAGATGTGCCTGGTCGGTTGAGTATTATATGAATACTCCCGATACCGGATTTACACATAAAATGTCCAATATTGACATAAGCGATAACATTATGCGTCTTGCAGGTTTCGGCTTCGGTCAATACCGTGATGACAAATATCATTATCCTTGTCATATTATGAGTTGGTGGTCAGCCGATTTGGGCAACAGTAATATTGCCGACGGCGAGACGGTTACTATTAACAATAATATTTTTGACCGTAGTGCTAAGTCGCTTATTGAAATTCACGCAGAGAGTGAATCAAGCCTGCCGACACTTTCAGGTAATACCTATATCCAGAATGTGAACGGTATTTTCGGCAGATACAGCCTTTACGAAAACGATAGTTTAAGCAATCAAAACTATTTTAATAATCTTTTAAGCTTCAATGCCGGAAAAGCCACAGGGGAGACTGACTGTAAACTTTACTTCACAGATTATAAAGCAGAAATATCCGATGAAGTATTAGCACAAGCAGATTATTTCAGGAAAAATCCCGTAAGCGGCAATTATGCTTTTAATGTTACACTTGCAAACGGTAAAGCTGTAAGATATATTAAACTGCTCCAAAACGGCGTAAGACTTACGAATACAAGGATTGCAAGTCTTAAAGAGACAACTGTTGGCGAACCTGTAAAAATAGCATTCTTCTCGGATACTCATTTTGTAGGTGAGCTTACAGAAGCGGACAAGACAAAACAGCATCTTGTAGATTTGTATAACAAACGCAAAGATACCTTCAGAGGTACTGTTAAGTCCACTCCCGTTTCCTTAGCATTCGGTAATTTGTTTGACAGAACGGTTATAGGCGGAGATTTGTTCGACTTCTATTCAGAGGGTAATATGAATCTTTTCAAGTCTACTGTAACAGATAAGTATCCCGATGTATTAACCCTTTTGGGTAACCACGAAGCATCAGAAGGCTTCTCAGGTATTTCTCCTGAAACACCGACACCTTTAGCGGATATTTATGCTGATTTAAACAACCGTATTTTCGGTTATAACAGTATAAAAACAGAGGGAAGCTTTACAACCCTTGCGCAAGCCGAGGCATATAACGATATTTATTTGGCGCACAATCTTGTAAAGGATTCTAACGGCAATGAAAAGGCATTATTGCTTTTGATGGATAATCAAAGCTATAAGTATTTATACAGCGATTTACATTATAGCCGACTTGAATTCTATATGAATTATGCACACACAAATAAAATCCCGATTCTTATCTTCCAGCATACACCGCTTGCTACGGGCAGAAGCAAAGAAATTGTAAGCCCGTATGATATTATAACTAACCCGAACGGTGTCGGCGGGGATTACGGTTCAGCGTCTGCGGCAGGGTATGCAGGACACAGCAAATACGCTGCACAGCACCCAATGACCGACAAGGTTTATAATCTGATTGTAAACAATGCAGATGTTGTAAAGGGTGTATTCTGCGGACATGAGCATAATAATATTTATACCGAAATAGTTGCTAAAAACTCTGACGGTACAGATGCAATTATTCCACAGTACACTATTTCAGGAAACTATTTACATAGTAATATCAATTTGATTACGGTGGAATAAAAAAACAAAGGGCTGTTTCACCAATTAAAGGTGAAACAGCCTAAGGAGTAAAAATTATGTCTAATAATTATTTGGATACGCAGTCTTTTTTGAAAAAGGTTGATTTCTTAGCCGAAAAACGAAAAAATAGCATAATAAATAGCTGCTCGGCGGTTAAAACGGCAGGTAACTGCTATTACGTATCCGAAAAAGGTGACGATAATAATTCTGGGTTTAGCGAAAAAGAAGCCTGGAGAACGCTTGAAAAGTTAAACGGTTTTGAATTTAAAGACGGTGACAGTGTTTTCTTTAAAAGAGGGGACATTTTCAGAGGTCAGTTAAAGCTCAAAAACGGCGTTAATTATTCGGCTTACGGTCAAGGTAAAAAGCCCTGCATTTACGGCTCGCCCGAAAACGGAGCCGACAGCAGTAAATGGATTCTCGAGGATAAAGAAAATAATATATGGGTGTTTTATAAAGATTTGCCCGATGTAGGTGTAATAGTATTTAACGAGGGTGAGGAATGTGCGTATAAATCTCTCCCGAGCTTTGCTGATGGAAATTATGTAGTAAGAAATTCTTATGATAATGAAATTTATGATTTTCACAAGGAATTGAATGAAGATTTAATGTTCTTTTCCAAATGTGATACCGAGCTTGAAAACGGTAGTCCTAAAAAGTTTGCTGTTGGAAAGCTTTATCTTAGGTGTGACAGGGGAAACCCCGGAAAAGTATTTGATTCAATCGAGTTTAATATACGTAAAAATATTGTTGAGGGCGCATTTGCACAAAATGTAACGGTAGATAACTTGTGCATAAAATACGGCGGCTCACACGGAATTGGAGCCGGCTGGGTTAAAAACTTTACCGTGCAAAACTGCGAAATCGGCTGGATTGGCGGTGGAGTGCTTTACTATAATAAAAAGAATGAAGCCGTAAGATACGGAAATGCGGTTGAAGTATATTCCGATTGTGACGGCTACTATGTAAAAAATAATTATATTTATCAGTGCTATGATACGGGTATTACCCACCAGCAAGGAACTGTTGGCGGTGACAATACCTTTAAGAATATAGTTTATTCGGGGAATTTGATTGAAAAATGTATAAAATTATATAGA
>JAZQHX010000075.1:0-5071 GCA_045540835.1 Acutalibacteraceae bacterium
CTAATCTAATACATACACTTGAGGAAATTGGCTATAATGAAAGCCTTGCTGATAGACTCAATGCTTTGGAAAGACAAATATCAGGATATGAAGCATTGATTGAGGCGGAACAAAAACAAAAAGCTCAAATAAAAGTAACAAAGAATGATGTAGTAGAAAAAATCCGTGAATTAAAGAAGATAATGCAAAATCCTGTCAATATTGATTCAACTAAAATGGTATTAAGACAATATATTGATAAAGTTGAAATATCGAATAATTTTGTGGAGGTAACCTTTAAGGTTGCCTTCAATTTTTTAATATGTGGTTGTGAGTGTGAAATCTGTTATAACCATACAGAAAAAGATTATCGCTCTAATATGAGTGATAACGAGAGCGAGTGTCGAAGAACACCCGAAAAACATCGGAACATAGAAAAATTCTATACTTTTGGGAGTATTGGTAACGATATCGTAACAAAAAGAACTCCCAATCCATATAGGATTGAGAGTTCTGTGGTGGAGATGAGGAGAATCGAACTCCTGTCCGAAAATCTATCCGTACCGGCGTCTCCGAGCGCAGACGTTTTATTAAAATTCCCTTACATAACCGCCAAACGTCAGGCTGTTATGCTCGGTAGCTCCCAATCCGTGATAACAGCAGGAGCAAGCCGTTATTCACGTTCACCGCTAAAATGACACCCTTACCGAATTGCGGTAGTTTCGGGTCGGATGAGCAGCCGTAATTAGGCTGCTAAAGCAACTTTATTGTTGTTAGTTAATTTTTTATACGGATTTTTAAGAGGTTCCGCACCTCTGCTCGCTTCCAATATTTCAAAATCCCCGTCGAAACCTTTACATCCCCATATTTTAAAGTAATAGGTAAGAAGTAAAAGTGAATAGGTATTGTCGGCTTCGCCGACACCTTTAATTCCGAATTACGCATTCCGAATTCCGAATTTAATTTATCTGTTCTGCTCTTTCATTGCTCTGTCAATTGCCCGGTCGGCATCACGTTTGGCGGCAACATCACGCTTATCGTGCAGCTTTTTACCCTTACAAAGCCCCAGTTGCACCTTAACAAGTGAGCCTTTAAAGTAAACTGACAAAGGAATCAACGCCAAGCCCTCCTGCTTTACCGCTCCGAAAAGGCGCATAATTTCCCTTTTGTGCAAAAGCAGTTTTCTGTTCCTGGCAGGCGGTCGGTTAAAAATGTTACCGTGCTCATAAGGGCTTATATGCATCTGCTTTATAATCATTTCACCGTTATCCACACTGCACCAGGCATCTTTAAGGTTTACTCCGCCGGCCCTTACTGACTTAACCTCGGTGCCGCAAAGCTCGATTCCGGCTTCAAAGCTCTCGATTACAAAATATTCGTGATACGCTTTTTTATTGGTAGCAATCGTTTTAGTATTTTCCACCGAAATCCCTCCTTAAATTATATTACCACAAACAAAGCAAAAATACCGTCGAAAAAACAAACACCTTTGCTTTGCCGCAAAGGTGTTCATTAAGTAATGAAATTAACCCTCAGAAATAGCCTCTACAGGGCAACCTGCTGCACAAGCACCACAATCAATACAAGTATCAGCATTGATTACGTATTGAGTATCACCCTCAGCGATAGCATCTACAGGGCAACCTGCTGCGCAAGCACCGCAGTTGATGCAAGCATCAGAAATTTTGTAAGCCATTCAAAACACCTCCATAGCTTTACTGATTACTATTCTAACAACTTTTTATTAAAAAAGCAAGTAAAATATTATTCCAAACGTCAAATATCGACATTTTTTCTACTTGTTGAAAAGTCAACATCTGTTCTTGACTATTTAAGGTAAATTTTGTATAATATAATTTAAGCGGTTTTTCCGCACTAAAATAAAGGAAGTGTTTTAATGGACGCTAAATATGAAGCGCTGTTTACCCCTTGGAAAATCGGAAATGTTGAAATAAAGAACCGAATTGTTTTATGTCCGATGGGTGGAACCTCGCTTTTTGGTTGGATGGAGCACACCGGCAATCACTTTGACAAGGAAGCGGCAAAGTTCTTTCTTGAAAAAGCGCAGAACAATGTCGGTCTGATTATTCCCGGTATTGCGCCGATTCGCAGTACATTTATGGGACAATGGCTTTACCAGAACAAAAAAATGTTCCGTGAGCTCAAAGACTTTATGGACGAAATACATAAGACGGGAGCCAAGCTGTTTATACAGATAACGGCAGGTATGGGCAGAAGCTGGGCTGTACCTACACCCCTTGTAATGCTTCACAATATGCCGGTTGTAAGGGATATTATAAAGCCGATAATCAATATACCCTACCAGTCAGCAAGCCCGAGCGAATTACCCTCACGCTGGTCGGATAAAATGACCTGCAGACCCATTACCGTAAAGGAAATAGAAGAAATTATAGACGCCTTTGCAAAAACCGCCGCACTCTGTAAAGAGGCAGGGGTTGACGGTATTGAGGTTCACGCTGTGCACGAGGGTTACCTTTTAGACCAGTTTACTACCAAATACACCAATAAGCGTACCGACAAATACGGTGGCTCGTTTGAGAACCGTTACCGCTTTGCAACCGATATTGTAAAGGCTATCAAAGCCGCTTGCGGTAAGGAATATCCCGTATCACTCCGCTATTCGGTAGAGAGTAAGGTTAAGGATTTCTGCAAGGGTGCTGTTCCGGGTGAAGAGTACACCGAAATCGGCAGAGATATGGCAGAAAGCGAAAAGGCGGCAAAATATTTGCAGGACGCAGGCTACGATATGCTTAATGCCGACAATGGTTCTTATGATTCCTGGTACTGGGCACACCCACCTATGTATATGCCGCAGAACTGCAACCTTTCGGACGTTGCACACATAAAGAAGTTCGTTACAATCCCCGTTGTATGTGCAGGCAGAATGGAGCCCGACGTAGGCGCAAAGGCGGTTGAAGACGGACTTATAGACGGCGTAGGTGTTGCACGTCAGTTCTTAGCCGATGCAAAATGGGTTACAAAGCTTATGGAAGACAGAACCGAAGATATTCGTCCTTGTATATGCTGTCACAATGCCTGCTTTAATATGGCACATTATAAGGGTGTTGCAAATGCGCAGTCGATTTATGATGCGAGCCACATTGCACGTTGTGCTTTAGACCCGACAGTTATGCAGTCGGACAAATATAAAATCATACCTGCCAAAACAGTCAAAAATATTGCCGTAGTAGGCGGCGGTATAGGCGGTATGGAGGCGGCTATGGTATTGAGCCGCAGAGGTCACAACGTAACCCTTTATGAAAAGACCGACAAATTAGGCGGTGTATTCATAGCGGCGGCAGCCCCCTCCTACAAAGAGAAGGACCGTGAGCTTATAGAGTGGTACAGACGTGAAATTGCCAAATACCCGATTGAAATCAAACTTAATACCGAGGTTAAGGATATAAATTCTTTGGGTGCAGACGAGGTAATTATAGCAACGGGTGCAAAGCCTAACCGAATCCCCGTAAAGGGCAACAATTTAGGAATTGAGGCAATAGAATTCCTACTGGGCGAAAAGCAGGTAGGCGAAAATGTTGTAATAATAGGCGGGGGACTTACGGGCTGTGAAATTGCTTACGAGCTTTATTTGCAGGGCAAAAAGCCGACAATTGTTGAAATGCAGAACGACCTTATTGTGTCAGACAAAATCTGCCTTGCAAACACAAGCTTCCTGCGTGATTTCTTTGAAGCTAACAAGGTTCCCGTTTATCTTGAAACCAAGCTTTCGGAAATTCACGAGGACGGCGTAACCGTAACCGATAAAGAGGGTAAATCATTCAAAATTGATGCCGACAATGTTATTATGTCGGTAGGATACCGTCCTGCACCCGTAGCCAAAAAGGCAAAAGGAGTTCATATTATAGGTGATGCTTCTAAGGTGGGCTCATTGCGTACCGTTATCTGGCAAGCCTGGGACGTGGCGATGAAAATATAATTTGAATACAAATTATATTTTCAAAAGAATAAATAATAAAGAAGAAAGAAAAAATAATAAATATGAAAGATAAAAATATACTTCTTGATAAAACTTTACTGTTTGCCGCAAGAATAATAAAGTTAAATAACTATTTGATTACACAAAAACAAGAATATATTATTTCAAAACAAATTGTTCGCTCTGCCACATCAATTGGTGCTAATGCAAATGAAGCTGTTTACGGTATAAGCAAAGCGGATTTTATTGCGAAATTACATATTTCATTAAAAGAAACCGCCGAAACGGAATATTGGCTCAAACTACTCTTTTTATCCGAATATATATCGTCACAAGAAAAAGATTCTCTCTTAGAAGATTGTTTAGAAATTAAAAAAATATTGATTTCTACCATCAACACTTCAAAATCTAAAAGCTGATATATTTGTGCCGCAGGCACACCGATTTTATTATTTATTATTTATTATTTATTATTTAAAATATTTTCAAGGAGTGAAATTCAATGCAATTAACTGCCGAACAACAGCAGATTTTAGACGGTGCTAAGGGCGAGACTATGGCAAAGGTTATGAAAACCATGGTTATGTACGGCGATGCTTTTGAAGCCGAAAAATTAGTACCTATAACATCAGAAAACAACCACCTTGTAACCTCTTTCGGGTTAAAGGTAATGTCACCCGTATACGACCTTATGGGTAGACTTTTAGACGAGGGGGTTGTGTCCTCACAAAAGTTTTCCGTAGACCCAAGGCCAATTGACAAAAACGTGCCTGCAAACTTTTTGCAAAACTTTGTATTTAACAAGCTTATGTACACAAAGCAGGATTTCTATGAAGACCAGCTTCAAAAATTAGGTCTTATGGATAAGGACGCTTTCACCTGCACCTGCTATATGGACGAGGTTGGCAACAAGCCGAAAAAGGGCGATATTTTAAGCTGGGCGGAATCCTCTGCCGTAGTTTATGCAAACTCGGTTTTAGGAGCCCGCTGCAACCGCAATTCGGGTATAATTGACATTATGGGCTCGATTGTGGGCTACGTTCCCTATTTCGGACTGCTTACAGACGAAGGCAGAAAAGCCGACTGGGTAATAAAAATAGAGACTACAAAGAAGCCCGAAGCACAGCTTTTAGG
>JAZQHX010000076.1:0-13638 GCA_045540835.1 Acutalibacteraceae bacterium
TTCTTCGGGTCGTCCTTAGCATAAAGGGTAAAATGCGAAAACTTGCCTGCCGTTGCCGTACTACCATCGGTTCTGAAACCAACTATAACACGGGTTTTATTGTTCATACCCGTCTCTACCTTATTATTGGTAATAGCCGACATATCAAACTCATAAAATACTGTAAAGGTCTCGTTATAATCTATTCCTGCGGCAACAGCATCGTCCTGATTACGGTTACTTTTAAGTGAGCCTCTCGCCGTTAATAATCTTGTACCGCTGCTGCTTGTGTTAAAATACTCTATCCATAAGGGGTTTACGTCCTCACCGTTTCTGAGTCCGTTATCAACTGCATTAGCGGCCAATACGTATTTCTTTGTGGGGTCAAGCATTACCACCTGACCAAAGGTTTTAGAGCCCGCTGTGCCCTCTTCCACGTAATATTTACCCGTAACGTTATCAGTCGAAGTGAATTCAAAAGCATCAACAGATACTTTTGTTTCGCTTACTGCCGACGTTCTCGCCGCAGCTATACCTGCACTACCTTCTACCTGCAAGGTTTCTTCGCTGTTTAAGAATATATCGTGGCAAACTACTGCATCATTTACAGAGCCTGCTTTTGTATAAAGGGATACTGAAATCAAGGTAGGATTTGTTCCCTGACATACCATTTCCATACGGTATTCCTGACCTGCAGTAATGGGAGTTCCTGCACGAACAGAGCCAATTGTCTTACTTGCCGTTCCTACTCTTGCAGCTAAATCCAATGTTACATCGCCGTTTTGATTGCAGTTAAAAAGTAAGTAGTATCCGTAACAGCTCTGCGAATTACCCTTCCATTGCTGGTTAACTCTCGCCCACAAGGTAGGCTTTAAGCCCTTTTGCGCCGTAAAGGTAACCGATATCCTTTGCTCAGTACGCTTCATATCGGGAAGGAATCTCATACCGTGCAGAAAGCTACCGCCTGCATTTGCATTATCGAAGGTAAGCTTTCCGTCTGCAATGGAAGCCGTATACTGCGAATAGCTCGCATTATCTACTGCAACCCAGCGCCATTTCTCCATTGTTTGAGCATTGCTGAAATCGTCGGAATAAACAATATGGCTGTCAGTAGCTGTCACCGCCTCAGCCGATACTCCAATAATACCCGTCAATACTCCGCTTATAGCCGAAAATAAAATCAGGACTGACAACAATACCGCCGTATAGCGTTTTATGATATTGTGTTCGCTTTTAAAGTTAAAATTTTTCATATTCTCACTCCTTATTCCCAGCGTTTTACGCACAAACGGTTGTATATTACAAGCACTGCGCCTATAACCGTAAGTACAATAAAGAAATACAACCACAGCATAGCCGAAGAACGGTCATATACCTGTCTTTCCTGCATAAGTGTATACGATGTTTTCATTATTGGATTGTCAACCGCAGTAAACAGTTCAATCATCGTATAAATAATTACCAGGCTCAATACATCTTTAAGCATAGGAACGGTTATAAACCAGAATTCCTCCCACTTATTTGCGCCCTCTATTTTAGAAACCTCATACAAAGACGGGGTTATACTTTGAAGTCCCGCAAGGAAAAGTATAGTCTGTACTCCGCAGTTCCATATAAGTCCAAACACATTGCCCAAAAGGTTTGAAAGCATTGAAGTTATCTGGCTTGGTAAACTCAGGCTGTTAAGCATTGATTCAAAGTCTATAAGATTACCGCTTTGTGTAGCGCCGTCAGCCGATGACATGGTGAAAAGCGGCGCATTAACATAAGTGCTTTGCATATGTACAATAACCACCGAGGATACTATTATTACAGGCATAAAGAATATTCCTCTGAAAAAGGTTCTGCCCTTAAAGTTCTGGTTAAGCACCACCGCCAGAATAAGGCTTAATACAACAATTATAGGAAGTGAATAGAAAATCGAGCCTAATGAATCACGCAGGTTATTTAGATAATTAGGGTCCTGCTTTAATATTTGCGTAAAATGCTTAATTCCTGCCATATTGGTTTCAACACCGTTTGAACCGATAGTAACATCTGAAAAAGCATACATTACCGAGCTTATAAGCGGAACAATAAAGAACATTATAAGACCTATTCCCCAGTGGGCAACAAAAGTGTAGCCATAACGCTGACGTACCGCTTCCAAGCTGCTTTTCTTCTTTTTCAAGCCCATACCTCCTATTCTGTAATTTTAATTCCGTAAGGCTCAAAAACACCTATATCTGTTTTTGTTTCCTTGTTGGAATGATTAGCATATACTTTTGTTCCGTTTTCAAATACGGTTTTGGTAATTCCGTTTTCCAAAAGCTCATAGCTTTCAATAGCCGAGCCCGAAATACTGTCATAAAATCCGCTGTACTTTGATACTAAATCGGTAATAGTTTCTTTTACATTAGAAAACTTTGTTCCGTAAAGCCGTTCGGATTTATTAAGCGCACATACTGTATCATAATTTTCCGTAACTGCAAAGGAGAAACGTATTCCCGAAGCTACCGCCTTCATAACCGCCTTTTGCGAAATATCGGCAAGATTCAAAGAATCACTGTACATAGGCTTTACACCGCTGAATACCATTTGATAAAAGGGAACTTCCCTATCGAACGCAAAATAGTCACCGTTACTGTCAGGCACACTAAGCAAAACATCTGCCGAAACGGCGGCATAGCTGTTTGCTTCACTCGCATAAACCTTAATTCCGTTTTTCTTTATATTGTTAATACAGTCGCTTACCTGCTTTGCCATACTGCCCTTGATGCTGTATTTTTCCTCATCAAAATCAGAGTAGGCAATGCTCGAAAGAGTGGATACGCCGACGGATTTTAGCTTTTTATCCTTAGCAAAATCAATTAGCTTTTCCAACGCAGTATCAATTTCAGCACGCTTCAAAAGTCGGTATTCCTCATCGTTATAGGAACGAAGCGGAATATTTATTCCGTACTTATCTGCTGTGCGAAGTGTGGCACTTTTAGCCGAATCCATCATATAGGAGAAACCGTTTGAGGAATCGTTAAATCTTACAAGGTCAAAATCAAAGGATAAATCTGCGCCTAAAGAATTGCATTTTGCCTTTAAGCTCTCTAAATCCTTACTGCTACCGTAATCGGACGCAAAGCTGAAACCGCCACCGATTTTACCTATATCAATTCCCGTAGCGGAATAGCCCTGCATTGTAACAGCAGGAGTAGCATTCACCGATTTTGTGAGTTCAGTTATAATATTCTCGGCTTCCTTTATTGAGGTTAAGGTATAAAGCTCTTTATGAGGTATACCACCCGACGCCGATTTATATGTAACGCCACCGAAAATAGTAAGTGAGTAATCGGGGATTTCCTTTAATTCGCTATTTTCTTTATTCGAGAACAAATACTCTTTATACTTCTTAGCCATACCGTTAAAGTCGGCTTCATTTCCGCTTAACGGATAATAGCTCATACTTAATTCTGCATTTACCCTCTTATCCGAAATTCGGCTTAAATCACGGTAACCCCAAAGCCATTGGTCGGTTTCAACCACATCATAGCCTCTTAAATAAAAGGTGGTGTATGCAGTCGAATACTCTGTGCGTCGGTTTCCTGCCTCCGCATAAATTTCAGCCTGCTCTGCCCCTTTATCAATAATTGCGAGCAAAGCGCTGTCATTATCCTTAACACCGTAAACAGGAAGATAAATCTTTTCCTCGTCTACCGCTTCTTCGGGTACTAAACGGGAGCTATCCGCACCGAAAACCTCGGCTGTGAATTTTCTTGTACCCTCTGCACGCTCGTCAGCATACATAAGCGCTCCGTTTCCCGATGGAACAAACAAATAAGAATCCTTAGCAGTATTCTTTACCGAGCACATAAAGGGGGCTAATGCGATAGAAAGTAAATCTTTGTCCCCACCCTCTTTAATCTCGGAGGAAACTATCGACATTTTAAGATTATCCTCAAAAAGCTCATACTTTACGGGAATGGAAATCGAATAATTATCAAAATAATATGTAATTTTAATTCCGTTTTCTATCTTTTCTACCGATGCCTTGTTCTTTTCTACCGACTCTGCATATCCACTAACGGTATCCCATTGAGCCTTAGCAGCATTCGCAACGGTAATATTTATAGGAGAATTTATATTATCACTCGTGCCGCCATTAAGGAAATAATCATACGGCACAGTAGACCATTTTTTATTAGATTTTTTGTCCTCAAGGACTATAAATTTACCCTCGTTATTCCAGGAAAGGGAAAGTGAATCATTACTTACAACGGTTTGTGTGGTGAGTGTTTTAATCTCAGCATTACCGTCATACTTTTCGGTCGTTTTACTGTCCGAACAGCCCGTAAAAACCGCCATTATAAGCAAAACGGAAAGCATTATGCTCAGAAACTTCTTCAAATTCGCCCCTCCTTTAACTAACGGTAAATAACTTCTATGAAAATCGAGTAAACAAACTCGAAAAGCTGTTGAAGAAGAATTACTACCATAAAAATAACAAATATAACCAAAAGCATACCTAAAACCGTAACAACCGTGGTTGCTATCAGCTTAGAAAGTGAATAATCGTGAATTGTTGTAAATGCAACACACAAAAGATATACGGTGTAAAGCAGTATTACAACATATATACCGTCAAGCAAAGCCTTGCCCGAAAGCGGCATTATATACGAAAGCACCGTTCTTAGTATGTTATAAAAAATAATGGGAATCAAGCAGTAATTAGTGGAAATGAAGACCTCTTTAAAGGTACCTTTTCCCGAAAACAGCGAGCAGATAAGCCAGTTAGCAACCGACCACAAGGCTATGAGTCCTAATGTCTGTGCGACAGTAAATAAGGTGTTATAGTTACCGTCTGCAATGTCGGTAAACAAGAAGCTCGAGCCTACCTCTTTAAGGGTTGATGTAAGATAGAAAAGAATTGCAATTACGCAAGCTATCTTTACAGAACCCATATTCTTTTGCTTAATATCATCGAATGCCTTAAAAGGGTGCATTACGGTAGATGTAACATTACGAAGCTTTGGATTGGTAACAAACACAATCTGCTTTTTGGTTTTATAAACTATACCGACAATCACCGCTACTAAAATTAAAAGCAAAAGTGGAAATCCCCAGGCAAAATTATCGGCTATTCTTGTTTTAAGTTTAGCCTGAAAAGCTAAGTCGTAGGTGTTATAATCAAGTCCTGCCTTAGCGTATTCCATAGCCTTATCAATATCTCCGTTTTTGTAGCTTGATATTGCAAGTCCCTTATAAGCCAACTGATTATTACTGTCAAGCGATAATACCTGATTCCAGTAAGGCTCTGCCTCCTCATAATCACCTGCAAGATACATACTCTGCGCCTTTTTAAGCAGGGTTCCGTAATCGGTAATATCAAAAACCGTAACTGCTTCTGTTTCGGAATCGGCAACAAATACCCTGTCACCGCTGACGGTGAGTGCTGTGGCGTTCTGGAAGTCTCCGAGTCTTTCGCCTAAGCCTACTCCGCCGCCAAAGGCATTTATTAAGTTACACTGTTTATCGAATATATAAACTATTCCGTAGGTATTATCAAGTGCGTAAATATAACCCTGCTTATCAACGTCCACAGCTACAACATTCTGTGTACGAACCGCATTATTACGCTTTATAACCGCTCTTTCAAGGAAATTAACACCCGAAGATTTGGAAAATGTACCGTCAATATTATTCTTATATAAAATGTTACTGCCACCAGGGCTCATTTTATTTATCTGACCTACATTGTCGCCTCCGACGATAGCACCCGTACAGGTAATCATATATCCGTCATAATCAAAGCAAAAGTCAACAAAAGCATAAGGGAGTGTCTTTTGCGAAGCCGATTTCTTAGCATCGTTTCCCGTAATCAAATCCCACATATAGGAAAGCGTATCAAGGGCGGTTGCCTGAACGTTGTTTGCACCGTAAAAGCCGCTGAAAGTACCGTCAGCCAGATAAACCAATGCACCGTAATAGCTACCCATACTAAGTACGTAGGTATAACCGTCGCTGTCGGTTATAATTCTTGTAGGCTGGAAAACAAAATCATCGGGAATAACTTTCGATTCAGGAAGTACAATATAAGACTGTACTTTACCGTTTAAATCGGCAGTAATAATTCTTGCGTTCTGTGTATCACATACATAAAGCTTATCACCGTTTATGTATATACCCTGCGCCTTTTCAAATTCAATTTCTTCGCCCTTATCCTTAATCTTTAAAACCTTATTGAGTGAAAGGTCATCATTAAGCACAACTATACTACTGCTTCCCGGGCAAAGAATATATATAAGTCCGCTTTCTGCGCAATATATATCGCTGATTTCTGAAAATTCGTCCTCTAATCCGTAATCCGATGCTCTTATAAGTGCGGTTGCGGTATAACACTCTCTTGCAAAAACGTTTTCGGTGGTTTCGTCTGCCTGATTATTTCTCGAAAAGCTCTGTGCAGATACACCGAGTGTTGATACACAAACCGAAATTATCACTATTAAAGTTAAGCACCATTTTAAAGTTCGTTTCACTATGCTCTCCCTTTTTCTGTGTAAATTTTATTCCTTTATACCCGAACTACTCATGGTCTCCATAACACTTCCCTGGGACACCATAAATACAATAATCGGGGGTATCATCAAAAGCACGGTTACCGCCATCGAGCTACCCGTTCTCGCTATTCCGCCTGCCGTAATCGAGCTTACTGCCTGAGGCAATGTTTTAAGCTCCTCGCTGAAAATTGTACCGCTTGGAACGTAAGACCACAAATCACGGAAGGAGAAAAGCATAAGCGTCATCCAGGCAGGCTTCACCATAGGCATTACTATCTGACAGAAAATTCTTAATACCCCTGCCCCGTCAATTCTTGCCGCTTCAAGCAAGGCATCAGGTACGCCGACGTCCATAAACTGCTTCATAAGGAAGCAACCCATTGCCGACGGTATTGCAGGTAAAATATATACCCAGTAGGTATTTATAATATGTAGCTTACTGAAAATAAGGTACTGCGGAACGCTTAAAGTGTATGCGCTGTAAAGCATCATAGACTGTACCAAAATAAACAGCAGCTTTCTGCATTTAATGGTCGATTTTGAAAACATAAATGCCGCAAGAGATGCCGCAATAATATGTAAAAAGGTAGATACGCAAGCTACGAAAAGGCTGTTGAATATATACCTTGACATCGGTACTCGCAGCTTGTTAAGCAACGACGGCAATGCAAGATAATTTGCAATGGTCGGTCGCTTTACAAAAAACTGAGGGGGAAATATCAATAATTCGTCCAAAGGCTTAAAGGACGTTACTACACAATATATAAGCGGCAGTATAGAGAAAGCGCCTGCTAAAATCAAAATTGTAAAATACATAGAAGAACCGAATTTGCTTCTGGTGTATTTACGGTACTGTGAACGTGTTTTTGCCAAATTTTGCGCCTCCCTTTACCTTAATTACTTTTGCCTATAAGCTTGAGTAAATATCCTACAACATATCTGAAGAACAGAATCATTGCAAAGAGCACAACAGATAATGTAGATGCATAACCCATTTCGTAACGTGTAGTACCCACGTCACCTATGAGTGAAACTATTGTATCAACCGAATTGTTTACACTCGGATAACCTGCAAGCTGGGTTACAACAGGACCTATTGAAAATACCGACTGTATCTGCATAACTGCGCTGAAAAGAAGTATGTTTTTCATAGACGGCAAAGTTATATACCACAACTCATGCCATCTGCCCTTAATTCCGTCAATAGCACCTGCCTCGTAAAGCTCTGTGTTTACATTTTGAAGTCCTGCAAGGTTGGACAAGAATGATACACCCATACTCATCCAAAGCTGAATAATCATTATGATTATCATATTGTAATTCACATCTTTAAACCATTGAATAGGCTCGGTTATAAGACCAAAACTTATAAGGAAGTTATTGATATATCCGAGACTATCACCCGAAAACATTACCTGCCAGATAAAATATGCGTTACCTACAAGGGCCGGAGCATAGAACAAAAATGCTAAAATGCTCCTGATTATAGGACGGAATTCATTTATCATCCAAGCTAAAATAAAGGCAAGGCAAAAGCTTAAAGGACCTGTAATTACAGAAAATTTCAAGGTATTTCCAAGTACCTTTAAAAATACACTGTCACTCGTAAAAAGACGTAAGTAATTATCGAATCCTAAGAAAATAGGAGTAGATACCATATCATAGTCAAACAGACTCAGAATAATTGAAGATAATATAGGTAAAACCGTAAAAACGAAAAACAGAAGAAGGAACGGAATGGAAAGGATAAAAAATACAGAATTTTCACTAAGCCTACGCTTATGTTTAATGTTAATTGCCTCTGTTTTCATACTGTTCCCACTTCCTTTCTATTTCACCGTCTACCTCTGCACTCTTTTCAAGCAATACATCTTTAGGGTTACGGTTTTCGTTAATTACGCTCCAAAAGCTCAAATCAATAGAACGTGAAGCATAATAGCTTCCCGGTACTTCGGCTACCTCCTCAACCTGACTCCAGGCTGAAAGTATATCCGACTTCATCTGTGAATCCCAGGACATTTTATTAAAGGCTTCTATGTTAGAAACAGCTATTCTGCCGGTAGGACCTAAAGCCGCTTCAACATTCTGTGTATAGGAATACTGTGTTTCAGCATCTGTCCACCAGGTAATAAAATCCCAAGCCTTTTGAGGATTTTTAGTTGATTTCAAAATTGCACATCCGGTACCGCCACCTGTGGAAGTGTGCTTTACAGTACCGTCAGAATTCTTAACACCGGGAATGGGGGCTACTGCCCATAAGCCGTCAATTTCGGGAGCTGCTGCTTTAAGGGTTGTGTATGTAGTGTACGGCTCTATGCCTATTGGACAAGTACCAGTGCGGAATCGGTTATAAAAGCTTAATGTTACAGGCACTTTAAGCTTGGTGTAAAAATCTGTCCAATATTCAAAGGTTTTGATAACCTGCGATGAAGCAAGCGTAGTACCACGGTTATCCTCTCTGTAAAGATTAAGTCCCCTTTGAAGTAGCATACTCGGGAAAAGGTTAAGACTTCCAACACCCATATCAATCTGATTTGCGGCGGTTATCTGGGTATAATGCAACCAAGACTGCAAATTATTACGTGCCAAAACCTTTGTAACGGTTATAAAATCGTCCCATGTTTCGGGCACAGAAAGACCTAAATTTTCAAATATATCCTTACGGTAGAACATTAAGTAAAAGTTCTGTGTATCGGGCAGAGCATAAAGTCCGCCTTTATATCTGTAAGGCTTATCCGCTCCCTTTTGGAAACGGCTTAATACATCATCAAGATTACTGAACTGCTCCAAATCAAGCAGTACTCCACGCATTGCAAGATTAACCGGTTCGCTTCTTGAATGCTGTAAAATACAGTCGGGCGGATTGCCCGAAAGCACCGCTTGTACCATTGTGGCGTTTACAACCTCAATTTCAACATTTGTTTTATATTTAGGTGTAAACGAGGATTGAACTAAGGAGTTAAGCACCTGCGCCTGGTCTCTGCCCCAGTTAACCCATATAGTTATATTATCCCCTTCTTTTGTGTTGGATACAGTATTGTAATCTGCCGAAAAGGACTGTATGAATTTTTTAACCGAAAACCAAAGCTGACCGAAAAATCCCGTTTCGTTATATTCTGCCTCTGACTTTGCAGGAACAAGATAAATTCTGTCAAGATACAGCGGCATTGAACGCATTTCGTTAAGAACCGATGCAACAGAACAGTACTTTGAATAGTAATCATTCAAATATCTGTGAGAGGTATACTTATTGTCAAGCATTTTACTTAGTATCTGCGCCATAGATTTTATGGACGAATCGTAAGAGCTTGTTCCCTGATTTCCGATTTTGCTCAAAAGGCGTGAAGCATTATTAAGATTATCGAGACAATTATTAAGTCTGCCGTCAAGATTTTCAATCGAATCAAACAAATCGTAGTCACGGTAATTATCTACTGTTTCACCCGTAATCATAGTTATGTCCATATAAATTTCGCCAAGGCTCGATACGGTTGATTTTAAAAGATTTGTTACTTCATAAATAGGACCTGGTGTTGCCGTAAGACTTATTTTATGTTCCCCTTCGGTAAGATAAAACATATACGGTTTATCCTTACTGTCAGCGAAGGTTTCATTTTGCCAATCGGTAGAATACGCAAACGGAATTTCCTCTGCCTGACTAAAGGGTATTTCATCATCAATTCTAAGGGTTCTGTATGTACTTGCATTTATAACATCGGACTGCTTATATGAAAAGCCCAGCTTATAATATCCCGTTTTATCAACCTTTATGTTCCAGGATACCGTCTCCCCGGGATTTTTCCAGGTAGCACCACCTATATAATTGATTTTATCAGTTGTACTGCAAACGGGATAAACCGATGCCGAGGTACTGTCCGACTTAGGGATAAGCCAATAATCACTCACATTATCCGCTTTTTCGCCCTCAATTACGATTATAGAAAATTTATCCGATTCATCGCTTTTACTAAGGTCATATTCGCTATAATCTACCGTCAACTGTGGTACTTTAAAGCAAATATTTTCAAGCATAAAGCTTCCGCCAACCGAGCGAAGGGTTATTTTATGCTTACCCTTTGTAAGGTAAAACTGATATTTACCGGTAGACCATCCCGTAGAATCCGATGCGATATTAAATACACTGTTTTTACCCAACTGTGCTTCGGGAGAAAATTCGTTATTCATACCGTCTTTTCTGATTTCATCAGGTATTTCCCAGTTAAGCGGAAAAAGCAGACTTTCACATTCGGCAAAAGGAAGCTTTCCGTCTATTTTAAATTCAAGCTCCAAAGCCGAAGTGCGTTCTTCACTTAAAGAATACTCAAGTCCTAAGTTGTAAATACCGTCACTTTCTGCGTTTACTGTTACAGTCAAAGGTCTATCAGAGCATACAGCATCTACTGCAATCTCAATATCCTTTTCGGCATTTTTGAACTCTTTTATTGAAGCGAGATATTTTTCATAGTCGCCCGATAATACGGTAGCTTTATTAAACTGTTCTGCCGAATCCTCTGCTTTTTTTGTTTCAGCCAAACTAAAAACAGAAAAAGCATTTAAAATAAAGCACACCGAAATAACGAGTGACAATGTTTTAATAATTTTCTTCATACCTTATCTACCTTAAAATTATAATACACTTAAGTCGGATATTCACCTGACAAATTATGGATTTGTCAATCCAATTCAAAACTATGCTTTAAAGGTTGAGCAAAGTTTTTTATATGCTTAAATTATTTAAAATACGGCAAAGCCGCAGCTAATGCCTTTAAATAGCCATAGGTGTAAGCACGTGAAGTATGTCCCCAACGAGTATCGTTAGTTAAAAACGGAACGTGGTCATCAAGCATAAGACCGTTATATCCGTTATCACTCAAGGCCTTCATAATCTTAGCAGGGTCATATCTTCCCTCACCTAAATAGCATTCGTTAAACTTATCTATTGTGCCCTGAACATCTCTGAAATGCACCATATGAATACGGTTTTTAGGTACAAATTCCTTAATCATATCAAGGACAGCTTCTTCACCGCCGAGCTGTGAGAAGGTACCCATACAGAAGTTAATTCCCCAAGCGTCATTATTGGCGATTTTCTCAGCCTTTATAAAATCTTCCTTGCAAATAAATATGCGGTCTACACCTGCAACATTTTTAATTGGTGGGTCGGACGGGTGGGTTATAAGCTTAATCCCTGCCTTTTCGGCTTCGGGAATAACTGCCTTTATAAAGTATTCAAAATTCTTCCACAAATCCTCTTGTGTAGGTGGCGGAATTTCTCCAAAATCAATCATATGCTTTTTGCTGATTGTATAGGCATTAGGCACCTTATCCTCAACAGAACGGTCATAAGCCGATACGGTAGCACCGCCCCTGTAAGGGTGGGTAATGCTTGTTCTCCAAGCCCACGTAGGGCAGAAATGATGACCTAAAATCGGGATTCCTACTTCACCCATATTTTTAAGGGTTTTTATGTAGTTTTCAATCTGCTCATCTCTACCGTCAGCACCCAAAATAATCTTATCAATAAAGCCTATCGGCACGTTTTCAATCATTTCGAGCTTTAAATCAAATTTTTCGGTATATTCTTTGAGCCATTTAAGCGCCCTTACCGTCCAGAACTTTTCGTCACCGGTAGCAATGGGCGGAGTATTAAAATGGAATCCCTCAGAGCCTAACTGACGTGCCATCATCAAAGCATCATCATTAAATTCCTTTATTGCACCAAAAATAACTTTCACTTTTCTTCACCCGCTTTAAAGCTTTTAATTTTCTTCATTTTCCATTTTTGCAATAGCTTCTGCTCTGTAGGTATTAAGAATTTCAGGATAAATCTGACAGCTCATACCGCCGTCAAGGGTAATTTCTGCACCGGTCACGTTCTTAGACTGGTCAGTACCCAGATACCATACAGCATTTGCAATATCCTCTAAATCCGAAATATCACCCAAAGGGGTCATACTTCCGTTGGAAATCTGTCTGTCACCCATATTAACCCAGCGCTGAGTTTTGATAGTACCCGGCATAACAACATTACTTCTTATGCCGTACTTGCCCAAATCTACAGCCAGCGCCTTTGACATTGAGTTGATTCCGCCCTTTGAAGCTATGTATGCTACTCTGTTAGGATTGGGTCTTACTGCCGAATTAGAGCTGATAAATACAATAGAGCCCTTATTCTGCTCACGCATACGGATAGCCGCCTGCTGAACAATCTTAAAATTACCCACCATATTAGCTTCAAGCACAGACTGAAATTCTTCGGGTGTCATATCAAAAAACTTCATTCCTACAGCCGGGTCCTTGCCGAAAGCCAAGTCAGCCGCATTAAGGCAAAGTGTTTCAACGTAATAACCCAAGGAATCTATATCCTTGAAAATTTCATATACCGAATCATCATTTCTCAGTTCCAATTTATAGCCTTTAACAAAGACATTATATTTAGCACTAAGCTCTTTTGCGGCGGCATCTATAACCTCTTGCTTGCGTGCGGTTACAAAAACGTCATAGCCTTCCTTTGCAAAACGTTCTGCTATAACATATCCGCCATTTCCTATTGCAACACCCGTTACAAATAATGCTTTTTTCACTTTAACTCCACCTTGATAAAATAAGTTATGTAATAAAATTAACGCTGTACTCTACCTGAACCGTCGCCGCCTACAAGGGCTAAAATATCCGACGGCTTTGACAGATTCACATCAAGCTCAATCGTCTGCTTAAGACAAGAAGCGGCCGCTGCGAATTCGATTGCCTGCTGGGGCTCATAATCATTGCCCAAAGCGTAAATCAGTCCTGCTCC
Source organism: Acutalibacteraceae bacterium (assembly GCA_045540835.1). Lineage (GTDB taxonomy): Bacteria > Bacillota > Clostridia > Oscillospirales > Acutalibacteraceae > UBA737. The sequence goes on from JAZQHX010000076.1 coordinate 13,303, forward strand.
AAAGGAGTCACCACCGCCGACACGGTCAACAATATGTATATGATATTCCTTTGAAAAATGGGGTTTTCCGTCTTTATAAAGAAGTGCCAACCAATCATTATCGGAAGCGCTTATACTCTTACGAAGAGTAATTGCAACCGAACCGATATTATATTTTTCGCTTATCTTCTTAGCAACCTCGATATAACCCTCTCTATCAAGTTTTCCCGAAATTATATCGGTATTTGAAGCATGAATATCAAGAACATCTGCCGCATCTTCTTCGTTAGCTATAAGCACATCAACATATTGAAGAAGTTTTTCCATGGTTTCTTTTGCTTCTTGTCTTGTCCATAG
>JAZQHX010000077.1:0-6611 GCA_045540835.1 Acutalibacteraceae bacterium
ACGACATGGCTACGATCCGACTTGCAATAAAAGATTTGGAGAATCTTTTAGATAATATTGGAACAGAGGGGCAAATGACCTTTGAAGACGGTATGATTTCTTGCGAAAGTTTGCAGTTGGGTTATTTGGCACTTTTACTACCTAATGGTGAAGAAAGAGATAATATAATTAAGGCTGCCGAATTGGTTTTGAAAAAACATAGATGTCTTGAGCAACAATTTTTACCGGATTGCCGTGTTAGAGGATGCACTGCGCGTTTTTGGGAAGCAAGATACGACCTTAATTTCTTCTCAAATATGATAAATGCTCCTCACGGTTGGACATCTTGGAAAACCTATGCTACGTATTATCTATACTTGCTTACAAGCAAACTCGAATATTTAAAGGATACTATGGATACGATTGGCGCTTGTATGCAGTGTGTCGATGGTGAAGGTACGCTTAATTGGGGTTACGTTGTTGACCCTTGTATAGTAGGTAATAATTTGAAAAAAGGTAGCGTTAAGGGGAATATAGAGACCGAAGAAACAGTTGTTGGTGAATGCTATTTACCTATGATTTCTGATTGGTGGCATCAAGAAAAAGGCACACTTATTATGCAGTATCTTGAGCCTTGGGATAAGCCTGAACGTTGGGATGAAAATTATGGCGGAAGCTGTGATAATGATGTTCACGAGCATTTTAAAGCTTTAATGGAAACGGTTTTTGGCAAAGCCTTTATTCACGATACCGAAGATGGTTTTGTAACATATAATTGTTACGAAAAAAATGGCGAATTTATTTGTGAAGATAATTATTTGAAAGAATGGGTTATCTATTCGAATATTGAACAAAAAATAACTTTGAATGGAAAAGAAATTGAAGTTATTAAAGGTATGAATTTTATAAAGTAGAGTGGTGTGAGTTATGAAACTCAATAACGAAGATAAAATAAATGAAATTTTAAATGAAATGACCTTAGAAGAAAAGGTCGCAATGTGTCACGCAAATTCTAAATTTTATTCAAACGGAGTAGAAAGATTAGGTATAGAAGAACTCGCTATGATGGACGGTCCTCATGGTGTTCGTTCAGAACCTGAAAGACATACCTGGGATTGCCTTAACCGCGAGGAAGATAAATGTACATATCTGCCTACCGAAACGGCGTTGGCAGCAACATTTAATTTGGAATTAGCAAGACGCTTCGGTGAAACCTTGGGTACTGAGGCAAGATATCGCGGTAAGGATATTATTTTAGGACCGGGTGTTAATATTATTCGCACACCTCTTTGCGGCAGAAATTTTGAGTATATGAGCGAAGACCCATGCCTTATATCAAAAATGGCGCCTGAGTTAGTCAAGGGAATCGAAAGTCAGGATGTTGCGGCTTGCGTAAAGCATTATGCTTTAAATAATCAGGAACTTGACCGTAGCGGAACTAATCCCATTGTAAGTAAAAGGGCTCTCAATGAAATTTACTTAAAGGGGTTTAAATCCGCAATTATTGATGGCGGTGCTTCCTCGGTTATGGGTGCGTATAACAAGTATGAGGGTCAATATTTATGTCATAATAAATATCTTGTTAATGACATTTTAAAGGGTAAATGGGGATTTAAAGGAGTGTATCTTACCGACTGGGCTGGATGTCACGATACCGATGAGGCGATTTTCAACGGTCTTGATATCGAAATGGGAACAAATAAACCATATAATGAATATTACCTTGCAGATGCATTTTTAGAAAAAGCTAAGCAGGATGAAAATGTTAGAAAATGCCTTGACGATAAAGTTCGCAGAATTCTCAGATTGATGTTTAGTATCAATAAACTAAGTGATAATCGTAAAAAAGGCGAGTTTAACACAAAGGAACATCAAAAAAATGCATACGATATTGCAACAGAAGCAATGGTACTTCTTAAAAACGATAACTATGTTTTACCAATTAAGGGGAAGAATAAAAAGATTATTGTTTTAGGACCTAATGCCGATAAAGTGCACGCCGAGGGTGGTAGCAGCAGCGGTGTAAGAGCATTTTATGAAATAACTCCGCTTGAAGGAATTAAAAACAGATTATCAGATAGTTTTGATATAGAGTATATTAAAGAAAACGCTTCGGTCAATCATCATAAAATACCAACACAGTTATTGGAAATTATTGAACCTAGAGCGGGTGTGCGTGCAGTAAAGCAGGTTTCTTATAAGAAAGAAGAAAACGGCGGAATTAGAGTTCAAACCGATTATTGTAATAATACCGATTTAGCAGTAAAAAATGCAGAAACTTATGACTTGAATTTTAAAGTCAATATACCGGAAGATGGAACAATAGGCTTTAAAGTAGATGCTTCAATTGGTTATAATATTAAAATCAATGGAAAAACATATCTTGATGTTCCATTTAGCAAATGGAGCGCAGAAAACCAATTTATATGGAGCCGAGAGTTTACTGTTGATTTTCAAAAGGGAGATATTGCTGATATAGAGATTTATATTGAGGCATTCGGTTATGAGGCTATATTTGATTTTGGTTGGATTACTAAAAGTGAATCTACATATGTTGGCGTAGATGAGAGTGAAATGCTTGAGAAAGCCAGAAAAGCAGATTATGTAATTTATTGCGGTGGAATTGACCACAGCTTTGATACAGAGGGTAATGACCGACAAAATATGAATTTGCCTCTGGAGCAGAATGTAACGATTTCAAAACTTGCGTCGGTTAATCCTAATACAATAGTTGTTATAACTGCGGGTTCTCCTGTTGCAATGCCTTGGATTGACGAAGTAAACTCTGTTTTATGGACTTGGTATGCTGGTATGGAGGGTGGAAACGCTTTAGCAGATATCTTAACTGGTGTAATAGTTCCAAGCGGTAAAATGCCATTCACTTTACCCTTTAAATATGAAGACTGTCCTGTTGCACGATATGGAGAGCATAAAGCAGGTGACTGCAAGTATAACGAGGATATTTTTGTGGGCTATAGAGGTTTCGAATATGATGGTATAAAACCTATGTTCTCATTCGGTCACGGACTTTCGTATTCAAAGTTTGAGTATACCGATTTGAAAGTTGAAACAGATGAAAACTCTGCTAAAATTTCTTGTAAAATCAAAAATATTGGTAATTTTGATGCTTATGAAACGGTTCAGTTATATATCGGTGTTTTACAATCTTCAATTAAACGTCCAATTAAAGAATTAGTGGATTTTAAAAAGATAAAACTTCAAATAGATGAAACCAAAGAGGTCGGTTTTTCTGTATCAAAAGAGCAGCTTTCGTTCTATTGCGAAGAAATTTCTAATTGGAAATTTGAGAGCGGAGAATTTAAAGTCTATATTGGCTCTTCTTCGAGCAATATTAGATTAGAGGGTTGTTTTGAATTGTAATATATTAGAGAGTATATAAATAATCTAACGGCAATCGGTATGATTTTTGTGTTTGCCAAGATAAGATAGGAGTTAATTATGCGTAAGGAAATAAGACTTTCTGATTGGGTGTTCCACAAGGGAGATATAATTGAGCCAAAGTCGGTAGAAAAAGGTCCTATATATGCGCAAAGTAAGACCGAAAGAAAACTTTCGGGTCCGGCGGCATATAATTATCTTGATACTCCGGAACCCTTTTATCCAAGCAAAATGCTTCATAGCAACCGTTGGCAGAGGGTTACCATACCTCACGATTACGTAGTGACACAGGATTTATCAAAAGAAGAAAATAATGCGCTTGGCTATCTTCATTACGATAATGCCTGGTACAGAAATCATTTCACATTGCCTGATGGTAGCGAAAACAAGAGAATTACCTTGCGTTTTGACGGTGTTACGGGCAAATCTACAGTTTACCTTAACGGTTGTCTTATGTATCACAATTTTTCTTCTTACAATACCTTTGAAATTGATATAAGTGATAATGTTTATTATGATAAGGAAAATATTATTGCGGTCTATGTCAACACAGAGGAATGGGAGGGCTGGTGGTATCAGGGCGGTGGTATATATCGAGATGTATATCTTACAATAACCGAGCCTGTAGCTATTGACCTTTGGGGTGTATATGCGCCTTATGAAAAAATAAACGATACCGATTGGCAGATAAATTTCAGTACTACTGTAGTGAATTCTGACTACTATGATTGCACTGTTACAGCAGAAAGTCAGGTTATTGACGCTAATGGTAACTGTGTTGCTAAGGCAAAGGGCAAGGGTAATATTGTACTTCGCGAAAAAGGAATTATCAAATATAGTGCCATAGTAGAAAATCCGCTTCTTTGGGATGTGGATAGCCCGAATCTTTATATAATAAAAACCGTTTTAAAGCAAAACGGTGAGGAAATAGATGAAAATATAACCCGAATAGGTTTCAGAACGGTTGAAATTTCTGTAGATAAAGGCTTATTACTTAATGGAAAGAAAACCTTTATTAAGGGTGTTTGCGCCCATCAGGATTTTGGTCTTACAGGACTTGCTGTGCCTGACAATGTAGCTAAATATAAAATGAAGCTTATAAAAGAAATGGGTGCTAACGGCTACAGAACAAGCCATTATCAGCAGACCACTGCTTATCTTGATGCTTGTGATGAGTTGGGTCTCTTGGTAATGGATGAGGCTCGTTGGTTTGAAAGCACCGAGGAAAGCTTTAAACAACTTGAATCACTTGTAAAACGAGACAGAAACCGTCCTAGCGTAATAATGTGGTCAACAAGTAATGAGGAACCTTACCACACAACTGATGTTGGATATAGAATACATAAAGCGGTAGCGGCATATATTAGGAAGTTAGATAACACCAGACTTATTACCGCAGCAGAGGATAAAACCCCTGAAAAATCCACTATATATGACGAGTGTGATATTGTAGGAATAAACTATAATCTTAGTATTTATGACACCGTTCACGAAATTTCACCCAATAAGGTGATTTTTGCATCTGAATGCTGTGCTACAGGCACTTCAAGGGACTGGAATTATGATTCCAATTCTAACGGCAGACTAAGGGATAAGGATGCAGATACTAACGATTGGTTCTTAGGACGTGAAAAAACCTGGAAATTCTTGATGGCAAGACCTTATGTTATAGGTTGCTACCAATGGATTGCTGTTGAGCATAGGGGAGAGGCTATGTGGCCTGCAATCTGCTCAAAATCGGGAGCACTCGATTTATTCTTGCAGAAAAAAGGCGCTTTTTATCAGAATAAATCCCATTGGACAGATGAGCCTATGGCTCATATTGTTCCTCATTGGAATTTTGAGGGTCTTGAGGGCAAGGATATACTTGTAACAGTTTATACTAACTGTGAGGAATTAGAACTGTTCTTAAACGGACAAAGCCACGGTAAAAAGCAGATTGAAAAATATGGTCACGGAGAATGGAATGTGCCGTACACATCAGGTACGCTAGAGGTTAAGGGATATATAAACGGAAAGCTTGTGGCAAGCGATAAGCGAGTAACCACATGTAAACCTGTAGCCTTAAAACTCACATTGGATAATGAGTTCGAGGCTAACGGCAGAGACATAGCACTGTTCACCTGCGAATGTATTGACGAGACAGGTAACGCTGTGCCTGATGCTTCAGAATTCGTGAATTTTTCTGTTAATGCTCCTGCAGTTATAGTGGGCACAGGCTCTGATAACTGTGATCATAATAATGTGACTTTACCATCTCGTAAAATGTATATGGGAAAAATTAGAGTAGCTGTGAAGCCTGCTAAAAACCAAAAGAATCTAAAATTATTTGCTTTCAGTGAAAATTATAAAAGTGATGTCTTAGAGGTTGATTTTTAAACTTTTGAATAAGAGAAAGAATAATGTTTGATTATAATGTAAAAATCGGTCTTGTTGCTATGCGCCGTAACACTACCGACCGTCCTCGTGGCACATTCCTTACATGGTATTCTGCTGAACAACGTGGTAAAAAGTTTGTAGATTACATAGAGGAAAATTTCACAACCGATAAGGTAAGCTTTGTTGATAACAAAGGTATCGGTATAGAAGACCTTGTTTTCGATGATGCATCAGCTAAAGAGGTTGTTGAGCGTTTAAAAAACGAAAATGTTGATGCAGTTATGATTATTAACTGTAACTTCGGTAATGAAGAAGCTGCTGCTGATATCGCACAGGCACTTGGTAAGCCGGTTCTTTTATGGGCACCACTTGATGATGAGTATTATGTAGACGGTATGCGTCCTACTGATTCACAGTGCGGTCTTTTTGGTTTATCACGTCAGATGCAACGCTTCCACATTCCTTTTTCGCATCTGCCTTGTTGCAGAGTTGAAAGCCCTGAATTCAAGGAGGGTCTTGAGAGCTTTATAAGAGTTGCCTGTATGGTTAAAAACTTCAAGGGTATGCGTATCGGTCAGGTTGGCGCCCGTCCTGCTCCTTTCTTCTCGGTTATCTGGAACGAAGGCGAGCTTATGGAAAAGTTCGGTGTAAAAATTATTCCTATCAACTTTGCTATAATTGAGCAGAGAATGAAAACCGCTGAAGTAGATTATGCTGATGAAATCGCCGAATATGAGCAGTATTTCCTTACAAATTATACCCTCGATGATTTAACTCCTAAATACATAAAGCCTATGGCTACAATGACTGCTATGTATAAGCATTTATTTGAGGAGTTTAACCTTGATGTTATT
>JAZQHX010000078.1:0-5929 GCA_045540835.1 Acutalibacteraceae bacterium
TTTAAACAGCGGAAAGCTGTCGGGAGCGGCGGTTGACGTTTTAAAGCAGGAGCCTATGGCAGAGGACTGTCCTTTAAGAAATGCCAAAAATATTATAATAACACCCCACACAGCCTGGGCGCCACTTGCTACAAGGAAGCGCCTTATCGGAATTGTGGCAGACAATATCAAAGCCTTTTTGGAGGGTAAGCCTCAAAATAATGTGGCAAAATAGAGGTGAAAAGATATGTTTTCACGTGTTAAGGGTATAGGACTTTTCGGAATAGATTCCTATATGATAGAAATTGAAGCCGATACCGGAACGGGACTTCCTGCATTCGATATTGTAGGGCTTCCCGATGCGGCGGTTAAGGAGTCAAGGGACAGAGTAAGGGCGGCAATAAAAAATTGCGGCTACAAATTCCCCTTGGGAAGAATTACTGTAAATTTAGCTCCTGCTGACCGTAAAAAGGAGGGCTCTATTTACGATTTACCCGTGCTGTTATCAATACTTAAAGCTTCGGGTCAATTAAAATGTGATATGGATGATACCATAGTTATAGGCGAGGTTGCGCTCGACGGTATGGTAAGAGGTGTGAACGGTGTACTCGCTATCACCATTACCGCTGTACAAAACGGAATAAAGAGTATTTTTGTTCCTGAAGAAAATGCAAGAGAAGCGGCTGTAATAGAGGGTATTACCGTTTACGGTGTTGAGAATGTAAACCAGATTATCGCACACCTTAAGGGCGAAACCCCTATAAGACCTACACCTAAAACCAAAATAAATGCCGAAGATTCGCTACATATTCCCGATTTTTCCGATGTTAAAGGGCAGATAGCCGCTAAAAAAGCCTTAGAAGTTGCGGCGGCAGGCGGACATAATATTCTGCTTATAGGTCCTCCGGGTTCGGGTAAAAGTATGCTTGCTAAAAGGCTTCCCGGTATTTTGCCCGAAATGACCTTTGAAGAATCAATTGAAACCACAAAAATTCACTCGGTAGCAGGTATTCTTAATAAGGAAAATCCTTTTGTTACAACAAGACCCTTCCGCTCACCTCATCATACAGTCTCTACTGCAGGTATAGCGGGCGGCGGAACTGTACCGAAGCCGGGCGAAATATCATTAAGCCACAACGGAGTTTTGTTTTTAGATGAGTTGCCCGAATTTAAACGAGAAGTAATGGAGGCATTACGTCAGCCGATAGAGGATTCCAAGGTTACAATTTCCCGTGTGGCAGGCTCGCTTACTTATCCAAGCTCTGTAATGCTTGTAGCGGCAATGAATCCCTGCCCCTGCGGATTTTTCGGTCACCCTACAAGGGAGTGTATCTGTTCGCAAAACAGCGTACATAAATATCTTAACCGTATTTCGGGTCCTATGCTTGACCGCCTTGATTTGCACGTTGAAGTGCCGCCCGTAGATTACGAGGCGCTAAGCTCCAATAAAACAGAGGAAAGCTCTGCCGAAATCCGTGCAAGGGTAAATAAGGCAAGACGTATTCAGCAGGAAAGATATAAGGGCACGGGGGTTACCTGCAACGCACGGCTTACACCCTCACTTTTGAAAAAATACTGTGTTATGTCGGACGAAGCATCAAAGTATCTGCAACTTTCTTTTGAAAGACTGGGTATGTCAGCACGTGCTTACGACCGCATTTTAAAGGTTGCAAGAACCGTAGCCGATTTGGATTCGAGCGAAATTATCGAGAAAAAACATATTTTTACGGCAATTTCGTTCAGAAGTCTTGACAGGAAGTATTGGGGAAATTAAATTTCTTGACTTTTTTGGGGTGAAAGTTTATTATATAGAAGTAAAAATGCGGAAAAAACTATATTTTATAAGAGGTATATATGAGTAGCTTAATATCTAACTCAGTAATCAAGCGCCTACCCCGTTATTACCGATTTTTAGGAGAACTCAGGAATATGGGAATGACCAGAATTTCCTCACGTGAGCTGTCTGAGAGAATGGGACTTACCGCCAGCCAGATAAGGCAGGACTTAAACTGCTTTGGTGGCTTTGGTCAGCAGGGGTACGGTTACAATATTGATATTCTTCAGGCAGAAATTGCCCGTATATTAGGTCTTGATGTCCCTAAAAGCACAATACTAATCGGAATGGGCAATTTAGGACGTGCCGTTACAATGCATATCAATTTTGAATCAAAGGGCTTCAGGCTTATAGGTCTTTTTGACAGTAAGGAGTCGCTTGTAGGTCAGGTGGTTAAGAATCTGCCTATAAGAAGCACCTCTACTCTGGATGAATTCTGCCGTGAAAACCGACCCGAGGTAGCCGTGCTTTGTATTCCTAAAAATGCGGCTGCGGATATTTCAAAACAGCTTGTAGCTTTGGGTATCAGGGGCTTTTGGAACTTCAGCCACTATGATTTGAGTCTTGAATATAAAAATATCAAGGTGGAAAATGTTCATTTTTCGGATAGTCTTATGACACTTTCGTACAGACTTAACAATGATTAAAAAAGCTGTCTCCGTTAAGGGGACAGCTTTTAATATATCGGTTATTCTGTTTTTGTTTCCTTTTCTGAAACCGTCATAAAAATAGCTTTAATGGCATAAAGCAGAACGGATAGAAATGCAAAGGTTATTCCCACAATGTAAAAAGGCAGATAGAATCTTCCTGCAACAAGGGTTATAAGGGCTATAATGAAAAAGCAAGCGGAAATATCCTTTAAGCACCGTATACTGCTTTGTGAAAAGGTTTGGTCGTTTCGGGCGTTTTTAATAAGCCGTCTTAAAAATAAAAGTGAAGCTCCCACAAAAGGAACACAAGGGTAACAGGTTACAAGAATTGTGGTAAAAAGACTTTCGCTTCGCCCCTTGTACTCAACATACCAGGTAACAAGAAAGGGAAGTGCAATAGCCAGTATTATTAAAATCACAAAGAATAAATCTGTTATTATGTGGGCAATTCTAAGGGATTTATTGTTATACATAAATAATTATCTCCTAAAAATCATTATACTTATATAATACACCAATAAATACGATTTGTAAATAATTTTAATGCCTGATTATTAAAAAAGAATGCAGGGTATACTTTAAAAGGTGATTAAAATGAATGGATTTATACGCCTTTTAAAGCTTTTGACAATCTGCCTTTGTACGGGTATAATATTTGTAGGAACGGGATATTTGTATTTAGATAAAAAATTAGAGCCGACAGAAAATAAAACTTCATCTGTGCCGTATAGTAAGGCATTACCCGAAAACGCAGGCGTTAAGTTCGAGATGTGCGGTAAAGGCTTGCTTGTTTATATGAATTTTGAAGAAAATCAGCTCAGCTTTATTTTTGACGATAAGGGTGTTACTGCGGGCGGAATGCTTTACGGTTACAGCGTTGATTATATCATTGAGGGTGAGCTTGACCTTTTGGCGGGTATAATTGATATTTTGGGCGGTATTGAGCTTGAAAGTAAGGACGAAATTCTGCGTTATACGGGAGTTCAGGTAAGTGATATGTTAAGCCGCCAGACAAATAGCGATAAGCTTATAAGGGAAATAATTTTAAAGCTCACCCAAAAAATTCAGAAAACAGGCTTTAAAACCGAGGACTTTTTATATATAATAAATAACAGCAATACAAATCTTACTGTGCCTGATTGCTACTATTGGTCGGAGTACATTTCTGCACTTTGTAGTGATGTGCAGATAGTAAACTAAAATAAAAAGGGATACTTTTATTATGAGAAAATTTTCAGCTTTTATTTTCGCTTTATCCTTAATAATGGGGCTTTGCTCTTGTAGTGCAGGCGATTTTTCCGATATGGTTTCGGGCTTTTACAGCCTTTTACCAAAAGGTGAAGAGGTCGTAGAAGTAAAGTATGAGTATTTTAATATAGAAAATCCCCAATTCAGCAGTTGCTATAATTCATTAAACTCTAAACAGAAGGATTTTTACAGCCGGATATATGCCATAAGCGAGGAAATGACCGAAGGGTTTGTTAATGTAGGGGAAAACTATGACGATGCCGTTGTGGATTTTTCGGTGGCATACAATGCATTCTTAAATGATAATGCCGAGATTTTCTGGATGCCTAATTCCTATATTTTAGCACAATCGGGAACCGAAACCGAACGCAGGCTGGCGGTTGCTTTCAGCTATTCGGCGGACGGCAGAAATAACAGCTATAATGTAACCAAATCCCAAAGGGATACGATGATAAAAAAGCTCGATAATGTTGTAAATAAGGTGCTTTCCGATATTAAGGGAATGGGTGAGTACGAAAAGGAGCTCTACATAAATGACTATATCTGTGATAACGTGACCTATAAGGAAAAGGGCGGTCTTGTAAGTACGTCTTACGGCGCTTTGATTGAAAAAAAGGCACTTTGTGAAGGGTATTCCCGTGCTTTTAAACTGCTTTGCAACAAAGCGGGAATAGAATGTGACCTTATTATAGGCCAGTCTGACGGGGTCGGACATATGTGGAATAGGGTTAACATTGATTTAAAGCATTCTTATGTTGATGTAACCTGGAATGACCGTGAGCATAAAACCTATGCCTATTTTAATGTTACGGATGAGCAACTTTTTAAAACTCATACTATTGCGCCTGTTTTGTCCGAGCTTAGTGAAAAACAACTGCAGGATGATACACCCTTTAATTTTACAAAAAAAGAATGTGGCTTTACGGGTAACAGCTATTATGAAAAAAATTCGCTTATGCTTTGGAAGGAAAACCCCGAAAGCGCAGCTAAAGCAATTGATAAAGCGGCAGAAAAAGGGGAAAACCAGGTCGAATTTATGTTTGTAACAAACGAAGCACAACAGCTTTTTGAAAGTGACCCTAATGAATTTATAAATAGAATTCAAAGCAGGGTGCAAAAGGCGGTTATAAACAGTTATGCGGTTGAAAGAGACGTGCTGATTTTGTTTTTCCAAAAGAACTGATTTATATAACTTTGACCGATTGACAAATTGTGTATTTGGGATTATACTAAAAGGTAATTAAAAAATTGGAGGCTATAACTTGGATAAGGTAAGTGAAATTTTCGGCATAAACGTTTTTAATGATTCGGTTATGAGAGAGCGTTTGCCCGAGGACGTATATAAAGTTTTAAAAAGTACCATAAAAGAGGGTAAGGGAATTGACAGCAGTATTGCCGATACGGTAGCTAATGCTATGAAGGATTGGGCAATTGAAAAGGGTGCTACCCACTTTACCCATTGGTTTCAGCCCCTTACGGGAATAACTGCCGAAAAGCACGACAGCTTTATTTCCCCTACAGACGACGGTCATATAATAATGGAATTTTCGGGCAAGGAGCTTATTAAAGGCGAGCCTGATGCGTCTTCTTTCCCGTCGGGTGGTCTGCGTGCTACGTTTGAAGCCAGAGGATATACCGCTTGGGACCCGAGCTCATACGCCTTTGTTAAGGACGAAACCTTATGTATTCCCACAGCCTTTTGTTCCTATTACGGTGAAGCATTAGACCAGAAAACACCGCTTCTTCGCAGTATGGAGGCTATAAATAAACAAGCATTAAGGATTATAAGACTTTTCGGGTATGATGACGTTAAGCGTGTGAACGTGACCGTAGGACCTGAGCAGGAGTATTTTCTTGTTGATAAAGCCCTTTACGATAAACGCCCCGACCTTATTTATTGCGGAAGAACCCTTATAGGCTGTATGCCGCCTAAAGGTCAGGAAATGGACGACCATTATTTCGGAGTTTTAAAGCCACGAGTAGCCAGCTTTATGAGGGAGCTTGACCGTGAACTTTGGAAGTTAGGTGTGCTTGCTAAGACCGAGCATAACGAAGCGGCTCCCGCACAGCACGAATTAGCCCCTATTTTTACTACAACCAATATTGCCGCCGACCACAACCAGCTTACGATGGAAATGATGAAAAAGACGGCGCAAAAGCACGGTCTTGTTTGTCTTTTACACGAAAAACCGTATGACGGTGTAAACGGTAGCGGTAA
>JAZQHX010000079.1:0-12416 GCA_045540835.1 Acutalibacteraceae bacterium
CGGACAAGAATGTAATATTACCGTTTTTCCAATTAGCAAGGTCATTTTTCACTCTATCGCTTACGGGAACACCCTCAATTGAAGTCATTGCATCAGAAAAAGAAATTCGTTTTTCTTTTTCGTCAGCAGATATGCTATCCATACCGCTTGTGAGCTTTAACATTTTTAGTTTGCGTAGCAATGCTTTATCCAATAGCTCTGCGGCTGTTTCAATGTCAGCAAGTCTGATTATAATCTTAGGCAGCTCTGCCTCGTATTCTTTTCTCAAAGTGAGCTGACTTGTTATTTCTTCAGTCTCTTCTGCCTTGATGTATTTGCTCTCAACAGTATCTCCGTTACGGGTTTGCAAATATAAATATTGCTTACCACCAATGGTCTTTTTAGAAATATATCCTTTTGGCAAAACATTAAGATTTTGCTCAATTTCAAGTTTCTGCGCAAGTAATTCTTTGTATTCGAAAATAATATCTCTCATATAATAGCCTCCTGACTACTAATAGTATATCACAAATTAACCTACAAATCAACAATAATTTGAATGCTTGTAGGTTAATTCAGTCTTTGCTTGTTCAGTTGTCGTAAAATAGCGAAAAGGTCTTTTCAGGATTAAATATTGAAAACGCTACACCCAATTGTGCTTTTAGTTTTAATCTGTTTTCGTGTATGTAGCGGTCAGCCTCAGATTCTAAGCCAAATATAAATTCTTCACTTTTATGAATAATATTGGCATCATAATCATCCTTTGACAGAGCTTCCATAAGTACCGTTTCTAATGCACCATGATTTTCTTTTGGAATAACAACCAATAAAAATTCAATATTTACTTTTGTACCTAAATCAGCATTAACTTCATTTCGTTGCCAAGAATTGTTTTCTATGTTTTTTATTATGGGAGCCAGTTCATCTAATATAGAATTTTCGATTTCTTCAACTGAAAAATCATCCCTGTCAGTAACTAAAGCAATTCTATACTCTGTTTCACCTGCATTAGAACGCATAATTGGTTTTTTAAGTGATCATTAAAAAAATTGCCAAAATTGTCCTTTCCTCCGACCGCACATATTAGCAGTTCGTCTTTTTTACTATTTCGATAATTACACGCTGCCTTATTTTCTTGCTCAGTAAAATTAATAGATAACCCTTTTGGCGTGCTGGTATATTTCCAACCTTTTACCCTTTCTAAATAATAACTAATCAGAATCAAGTCGGTTTCGCCTTCACACATTATAATCCTTGTCATAGGCGCACCTCAAACTTGAAATTTTTGCGGTCTTCATATACCTCTCTGCCAGAAAGACTACGTGTATATACTGTTGCAGTTTCGGGGTCTTTACGGAAGGTTATTACACTGATAGGGTCATATTTTTTACTTTTACCATAAACTTGAGTTTCAAGCATACCGTCTATTGCCTCGGCATTATGCGTGGTTATAAAAACTTGAACTTCAAACTGCTTAGCTGCCATTATAATAAAATCAAATATTTCACTATAATATTTATAACTGATTGATGTTTCAATTTCATCAATCAAAAGCACACCACCGGCGGCCGAAGCGATACCATTTGCCAATAATAATACTTTTTTAATGCCATCACCATAAGTAGCTAACGGCATAATGCCCAATCGCTTATGCTCTAGGTATTCAACGGCTCTTGATGTATTTTCATTTTTCAAATAAAGCAAGTCGACAATTTCAGAGTCAAATAATTGTAACAATGTCAAGCAAATATATTTGTATTCCGGATTTTTAACTATTTTATTAAAGGTATTGCCTTGCATATGTGCTAAAGGTGATAAATACACTATATTTATGCTATCAGGATATCTTTTGTTACGAAATAATAATTCTGATGCTTTCGTGAAAGGATTAAATCGTATACTATCGTGAAAAGAATTACGCTCATCCCACCCATGCATTTCACCATAGAAAGTGGTTGTCTCTTGAGAAAAATCTTCACGATTATATTTTGAAAATTTTCCTCTAGGATATGGATACATTGACGGGTCGAGTATTTCCTTAGTTTCTTCACCATGTATTTCTATAACAGATTCTCCAATTCTGCCAGTCGCATGCATCCCGATATACATCTCGTCCTTTGGAAAGAGAGCAATAAAATTTTCATACATTGCCGGAGAGGTAAAGGGTGATACATCGCGCATACGGGCAACCTTTAAAACATTATAAAAATCACCAGGTTTACGAAAAAGACATAACGCTTCCATAAAACTTGTTTTACCAGAGTTATTATCGCCAGCATGGATGTTTACATCTCGAAGTCCCGATAATTCAACCTGCATAAGACCTCTGAAACGCTGAATATCTATATGTTCAAAATGAATTGCCATATTAGTTTTCCTCCTCGGGTTCTACAAAATCGATTATTAACATTTTGCCTAACCCATCAGCTAATCTCTGTAAAATTTGCAAACTTGGAACATTATGTCCGTTTTCAAACTTACTGATACTTGCCTGCGGAATATTGGTTTTATCGGATAATTCTTTTTGAGAGATGCCAAGTTCTTTTCTAA
The DNA here is from genome assembly GCA_045540835.1 of Acutalibacteraceae bacterium. Lineage (GTDB taxonomy): Bacteria > Bacillota > Clostridia > Oscillospirales > Acutalibacteraceae > UBA737. The sequence goes on from JAZQHX010000079.1 coordinate 2,530, forward strand.
TATTAGTTAATAACTGTCTTACCTCTTGTAAAATATCGTATTCCGGAATAGATACTTCTTCGGTATTATCGATTTTTATTTTAGGTAAATTCTGCTTTAAGAATTTTTTAGCGCATATGCCATACATTCCTGAATTTTCTGCGCAAAATATGTTTTATTATTTGGTATATAATTTGTGTTTTAAAAGGAACATGACCATTCTTCATTATTAAAGAATGGTCATGCTTTGTATCAAAACTTTAGGTCAAAGTCCCATCGTAACAGATTAAATTATAGTTTTTATATCTAATAATCAGACTATGAAAACGATTAGTTGCACTCAGCGTCCAGAGGTCCTGCAAGTTCTTTTAAGAAGAAAAGTCTGCCTGCAAGAGATGGAATATACGACGAAGTAATCCAAGGGGTTTTACCGTGGCGTAAAGTCATCCAAAGGGATAATCCCTGCCATTGCATTCCTCTGCCGAGTGTACCGTCAGCACCGCCTATGGCATAATCTGCCTTTAAGAATAGTCCGGGACCTATAGTGTTGGCTCTGCAAGGTACAAGTGTTGTTCTTGACTTAAATGAAGTTAAAGCATTTTGCTCAACCGTTAAAGGATGAATTTTAGCACCTATTCTGTAGGGTGCATTCTCCCATTCTTCGGTGGTTTTATAATCTGCAGCAAAAGTAGGCTCCCAGAATGCAATATGACACATTCTGCCTATGCCGTAAACAAGAACTAATTTTGTACCCTCTGCCTTTAATGCATTTATCTTTTCGGGGTATGTAGGTAAGTTTTCTTTAGTAGCAAAATTTCTCTGCTCCTTTGGAACTGTAAGCTCACCCAATGGATTAAAGAGTGCTTGTTCCATAGCATATTGAAATGAACCGCTGTTATCGGGTGATAGGGTATTACCCTCTGCGTCAGCCCATTCGTCCATATTAAATGTATAAACATGGTCGCAGGATATACCCCACTCTTTAATAAAGTATACAACCCATTTATACATTCCCATAGGACCTACTGGGAGTATAAAAGCAATCTTTTCGTTTCTTTCTTTTGCCAACTTTATCTGCATTGCAATTTCGTGACCCATATAGGTTTCAAATTCGCCCAAAGAATCACATTTAATAGGTGTGAAATCCTTATTCCAGAAATCCTGTCTTTCGGTGATTTTTTCGGGTGCATCTATACAAGCATCTATTTTTTCAAAATCCCAGCCTGCGGGATAAAAGCCCTCTAAAGCTGAACCTTTTACTGTTGAATTAAAATCCATAATTATTTTCTCCTTTAAGGTAATAATCTTTTTGTTGTGCCTTTAAGATATGCCTGACATTGTCTGAAGCCTTCGGCATATTCTGCTCCGCACTGATAGCCCCTATAACGTGAACAGGTTTTTACCATATCGGCAAAATCTATATTATCGTGCTCCCTCATCCAGACAAGCTGACTTTCGTGACATTCGAGCATCTGAATTTTCAAATCAATAACGTCACTTATATCAACATATTCGGTAGGATTGAAATTAACCCCTGCCAAGGTATCCATATAATATATCGGCACCAATTTTGCAGGTGCACCATTTTCACTGCTGTATACGTGTGGATAATCTGTATAATTCGGAAGTGTTGCAGTAAAGCTTGCATCAAATACAAGACGTGACACCGCAGTATGGTCAGGCATATAATCATCAGGATTATGAGTGATTATAACATCAGGGTCTGCATACCTAATAACATCAACTATTTTATCCCGCGCCTCTTTGTTATTATCGTAAATCTGGAGGTCGTCAAAGCCGGCACAAATCACTTCTATGCCTGCAAGACTTCCTGCTTTTTTTGCTTCATTTGCACGGATAACTGAAAGCTCATCTGGTGGTATAATAACGTGACCTAAATTTCCCGTTGAAACGTGACAAACAATAACCTTATCGCCCCGTTTAACACATTTTGCAAGCGTTCCCGCACATGCAATTTCCACATCATCGGGGTGACAACCGATTGCTAAAACATTCATAAAATTTCCTCCTTAAAACTTTATGTTTTTTCCTGTTTTTGCACTTTCGTAAATTGCGCAAATAAGTTTTTGGATTTTGAGCGCTTCTTTACCGCTTATAAAAGGTTCGGTACCTACTTCTACCGAGTGATAAAAATCGGAAATCTGACGAATATGCTGGAATCCCCAGTAATCCTTTCCGCCCTCATAATAAATACCATCGGCTTGCTGAGATATTGTAAGCACTCTGCCGTCATTAAACTCTATACGAGCATCATCATAACTCATAACAGCCCTACCGTTTTCGCAACAAAGACGAATCTCAATTGGGTCATCACATCCATAATTATTCATTGCCCAGAAAGCCATTGTAGCGCCGTTTTTATAGCGAATAAATCCCTCGCCCGTGTCATCAACCTTCATAATATCGTGGGCACGATTAGCAATGCTCGCTTGCACCTCTACAGGTTCGGAATCAATAAACCAGTTAGCAAGGTCAAGGGAATGAATAGCCTGATCGATTATAACTCCGCCGCCCTCTTTATCCCAGGTGCCTTTCCAGTCCGAAAGAGAATAATAGGAATCAGGCTTACACCAAGTAAGGGTACAACGGGCACTAATAATCTTACCAAGTTTGCCGTTTTCGAGATTCTCCTTTATAAGTCTTGAAGTGTTGTTATAGCGGCATTGAAAGATTATTCCATAACGAAGATTCTTTTCTTCAGCCAGTTTTACATTTGCCTCGCCGCTTTCATAATCTATGCTCATTGGTTTTTCGCATAGAACATTTACACCCTGCTCCAACGCATAGCGCGAGATAACCGGATGCATATAATGAGGAACACAAACATGAACAACATCAAGATTACCATTATCTATAAGTTCTTTATAATCATAAAAAGCAGGAACATTATATTTCTTTGCTGCCGCATCTGCTCTGTCCTTTTTTATATCACAAACACCCACAAGCTTTGCATTTTCAAGATAATCTACACTTGTAGCATGCATTGTAAAAATCGAGCCACAGCCTACAATTCCAATTTTAAGCATTCTTTGCCAACTCCTTTGTAAGAAGAAATTTAAGGGAATCTGCTGCCGAACTCAAAGTTGCTTCTGTTATTTCCTTGCCGTTCTTTGCACATTCTGTAAAGTAACAAAGTTCATTGTAATAACCGCCTAAATCAGATATATTTCCACCTGTTCCGCCGGTAGAAGTCATTTCTTTTTTCTCTATTTTGATTTCTTCGCTACCACAAGCGGTGTATAGCATAAAACGCCCGCCGGCATTTTCTACAACTGCATTTTCAAATACAACACGGAATGTTGCTTCAAATGGGTGAGATGCAGGTAAATCCCATGTTCCTTCTACCGATACAACAAAATCTTTATACTGCAAAAGTGTATTTATATACGAATTCTTTTCTGCAATGCTATTCTTTACCGAATAAAGTGAATCGGGTTCACCGAAAACAGAAAGAGCATAGTCAATATCATGAATATGTAAATCCTGTGCAGCACCGCCTGAAAGCGAGGTATCAAGAAGCCAGTTTTCCCAACCCCAATCAGGTCTTGGACTGATACGGCGGAAATTGGCATTTACCACCTTTCCGTACTTTCCACTCTCAATAATTTCACGCAAGGCAACATACTCGTCCCAGAAACGAATAACCTGACCCACCTGAACGAATGCCCCTGTTTCAGCCTGCTTTTTTAGTAACATTTCACTCTCTTCAACCGTTAAAGTTACAGGCTTTTCAACAAAAACATATTTAACCTTTTCCATTGCAAGGGCAGTATACTCGGCGTGCAGATATGTAGGAAGACATATATCTATTACATCTACATCTGCGTTTTCAATAAGCTCCTTGCCGTCACTGTAAATTGTGGCACCGTCGGCTAATTCTTCTGCCTTTTCACGACGGATATCTGCAACAGCTGCAAGGGTTACACCCTCAATATTTTTATAACAATTTGCATGCATTGTGCCCATAAAGCCACAACCAATAAGACCTACCTTAAGCATTATTATTTCCTCCCTAAAATTCTGTCCATAGCGTTGGACGTATTGTAAATTATTGTTTCTGTGTGATATTTATAATTTGGTATCATCTCAGCGGTAACCCAACCGTCATATCCCACTTTTTTAAGTGCTTCCATAACCGCAGGATAATTAACATCACCTGCAAGCAGGTCAACGAATCCATAAAGTCCGCCTGCCTCTACCCTGTAATCTTTAAAATGGACTTTCTTTATACGGCCTGCTAAAGTGTTTATCCAATGTTCGGGATATCCGTTTGCAAGGGTGTTTCCTATATCAAGATAACTTCCAACCCAATCACTTCCTACCTTGTCAATAAAGTCACGCATTTCAAGCGGAGAAAGTAAAAACTTATTCCATACATTCTCAAGTCCAATATTTACTTTATATTCCTCTGCATACTGCCTTACTTTCATTATTGATTCAAGACTTCTGTTATAACAAGTTTCATAATCCATAACCTTACCGGGAGCGGCAAATTCAGCATTTACACAGCCCGGAATTACAAGTATAGAATCACAACCTAATATAGCTGCTGTCTCAAGTTGTTTTTTTACAATGTCCTGGGCTTTTTGGCGTACAGAATCGTCTTCATCATTCAGAAAATAAGACCAATAAAGTCCACTTGCAACACTGTAAAGTTCTATTCCGCACTCCTCTGCCTGACGCTTTACATTTAAAAGTTCCTTTTCGGTTGACGAAAGAGTAATTTCACCCGTATTCTCGTCAAGAGCCACCTCAACTCCCTCAAAACCGGCATCCTTTGCAAGTGCAAAACTTTCTTTAAGACTACCTTCGGGGAACGACCAAATGCTAATACCTTTTTTCATGTAAAAACCTCCTTGAAAAATATTTAATTTTCTGTTATTATTATATTAAAATAGTATATTTTTGAACAGTCATTTTTGTACTTGTTGTGTTCACTATCGTGCACGGAGGTAATTATGAAAAAGGATTATATAAAAACACGACCGAAAACGGTCGTTGATGTCACTAAGATAGTTACTATACATTATTACGAGGTTGGAAAAAACTTCACCTTTGACGGTGAAAAACACGATTTCTGGGAACTGGTATATGTTGATAAGGGCAGTGTTGCCATAAGGCGGGATCATGAAGAGGAAACTGTTTTTTCCCAAGGTGAGGTTATTTTTCACCGCCCCAACGAATTTCACACAATACGTGCGTACAATTCCGTACCTAACTTTTTCGTTATTTCTTTTGTTTCCTCTTCCCTTTCAATGGTACATTTTGAACGTTTTTGCACTTCTCTCAATCGCATCCACAAAAGCCTTATTTCTTCCATAATAAAGGAAGCAGAAAAAAGTTATCATATCCCTAAAAACGACCCTACTCTCAGAAGGTTGCGGCGCAGAAGCAACGCACCGCTTGGCAGCGAACAGCTTATAAAAAACTATCTTGAACAGTTGCTTATATATCTTCTTCGCACAAAAGAAAAGAGCGAAAATATTGCCGTTCCAATGATAGTCGAGGAACAACCGCTTGTAGTTGCAATTAAGGAATATATATCGAATCGGCGTGAGGAGAAAATCAGGGTTGATGAAATCTGTTCTGCATTCGGATACAGCAAAAGCTTTTTAAGCCGCCTTTTCAGGGAACATACTGGCGAAAGTCTTTCATCCTTTGCTGAAAAGTGTAAACTGCAACGAGCCAAAGAACTTCTAAGAGACGATACGCTCAACATAACTCAAATCTCTGTGCGTCTTTCCTTCGATAATCCGCAATATTTTGCACGTGTATTCAGGCGGGTATACGGTATGACGCCCACAGAATGGAAACGCCTCGCACGGATATAACGCAATATCATTCTAAAAATTCACAAAAAAATCACCCTTTCTCCTTCAATGAAGTTGAGAGGGTGATTTACTTTGTTATGGGTTATTATCAATAAAAGAATTTTTTAATATTATAATGATAACTGATTCTTTTTTTCTCTCTTTTTTAACCTTATAATCACTAAAACAAAAACTATTACAGTTATAAGGATAATTCCGATAATTATAAATAATAAAAAAATGTTTTTTTGCTCTTTAGGAAGTCTTTTAAGTTCAATGCTATAAATTTTCTTTTCACCGTCTTCACCGCCACAAATAACTTCCACTACACTATTTTTACCCACTGTTAAATCTTTATTTCCCAATATTTCAACCTCTGAAATATTTGAATCAGATTCATAATTTATTTCAACCTCTGTCAAGTCGTAAGGTATTGAAACGGAGTAATTTACCACATCCGGATTAAAATGGGGCGAAAGCTTATATCCCGATACCGAAAGATGACTTAATAAAACGTTTTTTTGTAATGGTTTATTAGTTATTTCCTGATTGGCATTATCTACTGAATTATTTTTATCAGCATTTGATTCATTAATATGCGAATTTGTACCGGAACTGACATTTCCTGAAGGATTAGTTGAATTAGTGCTATTTTGCTGTAAATCAGAAGTTACCGTATCCGAACTGATATTACTTGATAAATTATCTGCTGTTATATTCCTATTTAACAGTTGATTTATATATTTGGAAACCTTTTCAGCATATACTGTTTGTGCATTGATATCCGGATGCCCTTGTCCACCGTATGTATTAGTAGGCAATTCAAGTGTATAATATCCTTTTTCACTTCCTCCTAAATCGGAAACTGCCTGTTTTACTAAATCATTCGCAGAGTTCGTCATCATACCATATACCCAAACTATTTTTGATTGAGGGTTGTGATTTCTGATTAAATCGAGTATATCTTTAAACCCTATTTTTACATCGTTAATAGTAGCACCATAATTTGAGTATGTCCACATATCGTTTGTTCCAAGACCCAGAACTATTACATCAGGCTGTCTTTCAAATGCATACGGTAAAATCTCATCTGAATAATATCGTTCTTTTGGATAGACCTTTTGCATAGAAACTGAAGCAGCACCCGACCAACCAAAACCGTTGCCAGCTGTTATTCCACTGCGAGCAACAACAGACCAATCTGCCTTTAGTTTATTTGCAGTAAGATACGCCCAGCCCCTTGTGGCATCTTGATAAAGAGGATCCTCCTGATTTTGGCCACCCTTAGAAATATTACCCAACCCTGCAATTATGGAATCACCCACAAATTCAATATATAAGTCATTATTCTTGGGCGGAGCAGTGAACTTTCCGTTCAGAGATATACTTTTAATTCCAAATGTGCCGTGATGAGCCTCGGTTTGATTATATATTTTAAAATTATGCTTTCCCTTGCTTAAATTGCGAGCGATTGTGAATATGCTTTCCCCCGTCTTAGTGATATGAAAAGGATACCTCGTTGAATTTGAAGTCCAAGAACTACCATTATTATCCTCGGGTACTCTTTTGTTTTCATATTGTACAATACCATCTACTATTACAGTAAAATACAATCCGCCTTTAGTGCCGCCTTTTATACGGGAAGTATTAACCGTTATCAAAACATCACCCGAGCAATCGGCATTAAATTCTATACCTGAAGCAGACCAATCCAACATAAGAGTATTATCAACAACGGCTGTTCTGCCTTGAGTTTTTACTTTATTCAAAAACTGTGTTGTACTGTAAACTGAAAACTCAGCTGCCTGCGCATTAAATGATGTGATAATTCCTATTAAAAATACTGCTGTTAAAAATAAAGCGAATAATTTTTTCATGAACCTCACCATAATTATAAAATCAATTCAAACGGTGATGCAAGATAATCGGAGCTATTATAAAGGTTATGCATAGGAGCATTATTATAACCTAATGCCAGCCTGTTAGGTTTGTTATTAGGTTTCCAACATAACTTCAAGCGGTTTTCTTCGATAATAAAACTTACGGGTAACTGCTCGTCATTTTCGTCATAAATATATGTGTCCAGTAAATTTTCACCTTTAATATGTAAACCGTCGGCATGAGAAAAGATAAGTTCTATACCGTTCTCTATCTTTCTATAATTTTCTAAAACAGGTCCGCAATATTCTATATTCTCCTTGAACTGAACATTCCTTACAGCGTTTGCTAATGCGTAAGAAACTTTTTTCTTCTTTTCAGGATGAAGCAGTTCTTTTTCACCCGTATCAACAAGAGTCACAAGATATGTATTATCAACCGTTTTAGATACCAATTCCTGTTGATGCCTTATTATAGCCCAATCGCTCACAGTTGCAGGTTCATCACAGGGCATTATCTGTATACAATAAAACGGCAAATTACAGTTCCAGAGTTTACGCCAATTTTCAATCATAATTTCAAGCATTTTTGCGTAATATATGGCCTCGTCCCGACGGCGGTTACTCTCTCCCTGATACCATAAAACACCCGAATTCGCAAAGGGAACAATATTTAAAAGTTTGTTTTTATAAAGCCAAGAGTTGTGATTAAATTTATACACATTATAGTCATTGTGCTTCACAGCCACCATTTTTTGATACTCGTCTGTTTCTACAAATTCGGGAGCAGTCCAGGCGTCTACTCTTGAAGCACCTTTCGAGCATGATACTATTCCTATCGGTACGTTGGTGTGTTTCTGCAATTTAACTGAAAAATAGTATCCGATTGCAGAAAAATTATCTACCGCTTTTCCCTCGCAAATAAACCAATCTGCTGAATATTTCACGGGAGTACCGTCTTCTTCGGCATTATTGGGTTCGGTAAAAAAACGGATATTTTGATTATCGGTATATTCAATATCGGCTGTGTATTTAAGACAAAATTCCATATTAGATTGTCCGCCCGCAATATATACATCGCCTATCATTATATCCTTTATTATGCGTTCGTCACCGTCTAAAATAACCTTCATTTCATACGGTCCTCCTGCAGGATAGGACGGAAGATACACCCGAAAATCATCAGCATCTGATGTGAAGCTAAATTTTTCACCGCAAAATTCAACCTCTATCTTACCCTTGCCATAACCGAAAAGACAAATTTCTTTATCCCTTTGCAAAACCATATGGTCGCCAAAAATTTCTGCTAATTTCATATATTAAACCCTCTCGAAATTTCTATCAATTTTTCTATTACTAAACATATTATACTCAAAAAGCCTGCCGGTCAAGGCAGGCTTTTCAAAAAACATCAAAATATACTACTACTCAACCGATGCGATATTACCATAAAGAAGATTTTCGGCATCCCAATAAAGTGGTGTTGTAGCAGAGTGAACTGATGTAGTTCCGTCCCAGGTTGTTTTGGTTCCGTCACCCACGTAAGGCAGTGGAATATATGTAATGCCTGTGCCTGCTGCATAAATTTCCGAGTCAGCCAGTACTGCATTATGCGATGTTAAGTAACCTGCAGTTTTCTCACACCATAAAACCGTCTGTGCGTCAATTTTTTCATACAGACTTGAAACATCATCATAACCGTGATGAGCAACCTGAACAAAGTCAGACTTCAAGAATTCAGCATCATACATTTTTTCAACCAATTCTACCGACTTATAATTTATGTCATTAAGAATCATCATACGCTCACCATCGATTTTTACATCAAAAACAAGCGAAGATTCATTACCGTATGTAATAGAAGTCATATCTGCATAAGACTCTGTCATCAATTCCCAGGTTGATAAAATATCAATTTCAGCATTACGGATATGGAATGTCTGGCCTGCGTGTGCCTCTACAAGAACTGCACCCTGGAATTTAGCGAATGCTTCCTGTAATTCACGAATACGGATATAATTCAAATCTGAATTCTTGCGCCATACATCTTGTAATGAATCATGGTCAGGGAAATTAACAATAAATCTTTCAACCTCTACCGAATCAGCATACAAATCAGCAAACGGAATCAAGCCGCCTATATGGTCATTGTGTGCGTGGCTTATAAACCAAGCCGCAATAACGGGCTTTTCCTGACCCT
>JAZQHX010000080.1:0-2830 GCA_045540835.1 Acutalibacteraceae bacterium
TTTAAGCTCGGTTTTAAGTTCAGTTTTCTGTTTTTTCGTAAGTGAACCCGTAAGCAAACCGCACTTAATTCCCGTATTTTCCATTATAGAAACGAGGGTTTTAAAATGCTGCTCAGCTAAAATTTCGGTAGGAGCCATAAGTGCCGATTGAAAACCGTTCTTTGCTGATATAAACATAAGCGCTGCCGCAACTGCTGTCTTACCGCTGCCTACATCTCCCTGAATCAGTCTGTTCATTGGTTTACCCGAAGCCATATCGGCAAGGGATTCATTTATAACACGCTTTTGCGCATTTGTAAGGGAAAAGGGAATTTTTTCTTCAAATTCATCTAAATAATTATACTTAATATCACAACCTGCTTTTCCTCTTGAATGTTTTTTCAAAAAGGTAAGACCGGTCTGCAATAGGAAAAGCTCCTCAAAAACAAGGCGTTTTTTAGCCCTTTCAAGGTTTTCGCTCGTTAGTGGAAAATGTATATTACTAATTGCAAAATCAATATCACACAAGCCGTTCCGCCTGCGTATCTCTTGGTTTAAGGTTTCATTTAAAGAAATTGAGGAAATCGCCGTTCGCACAAGTCTTTGAATATTTTTTGAAGACATATCCTTGCTTGCAGGATAAATCGGCTCAATTCCCTTAAACTCACCCTCCATAACCGTAGGTGAAGACATCTGACGCATAAAAAAGTCGCCCTCAACCCTGCCGTAAAACAGATATTCCCTATCTATCCTCAGCTTTTGAGCTAAAAATTTCTGATTAAAAAGGGTAACCTCCATTTTACCTGTACCGTCCGATACAGTAAAACGGTAAAGCACCATTTTACTACGGATATAATGCTCCTTTATAGGAGTAATAATCCTTGCTTTAACACAAGCATTTTCCCAAATCACGGTATCATCTATCGGGGTAATATCGGTCCAATCAAAATATGCTCTCGGATAAAAGCGCAAAAGGGCACCGACCGTGTCGATACCCTTTGATTTAAGGATAACAGCCCGCTTTTCACCAACACCCTTTAAAAACTGAATATCGGTAGAAGCTGTCAACATTTTTTGCACCTCTTACTCAACAGAGATAATGTAGTAATAAATCGGCTGACCGCCGTTGATCATAGTAATTTCGGCTTTAGAACCATACTTAGCTTGAATCTGAGTCTCAATGCTAGCAGCTTGACGTGGTGTAACGTCCTGACCGTGAATAACAGTAATAAACTGGCTGTCACGCTTAACCATCTGCTTTAAAAGCTTCATAACGGTCTTTTCAAGGTCGGTATCAACAAAGGTGATTTTACCGCCTAAAAGTGCCATCAATTCGCCTTTTTTAATTGAATGACCGTCAAACTCAGAATCCCTTGCAGCAAAGGTTATCTGACCCGTAGCAATACGCTCTGCAGCCTTCTGCATTTCAATAGCATTTGTGTTATCGCCAGCATCAGGGTCAAAGGTTAACATTGCCGTAATTCCCTGAGGAATTGTACGTGTGTGAAGTACAATTACCTTACGTGTACTAATCGGTATAGCCTGCTCAGCAGCCATAATGATGTTTTTATTATTAGGAAGAACAAATACAGTACGTGCAGGAGTAGATTCGATAGCCTTTAAAATATTGTCAGTACTCGGGTTCATGGTCTGTCCGCCAGAAACAACGGTATCAACACCCAAATCCTTAAAGAGCTCTGCCAAACCATCACCTGCGCTGACAGATACAAATCCTACGTCCTTTGTAGGCTCAACCGGTGTAAAGGTTTCAGTACGTTCTATATTCTTTGCAGGCTTTTTCTTTGCCTGCTCAGCATCGTGCTTTGCACGCTCGTGCTGGTCACGCATATTCTCTATCTTAAGGTGAACAAGTGAGCCGAAGGTTAATGCATTTTCAATTGCATTACCGGGGTGGTCGGTATGAACGTGAACCTTAATGATTTCTTCATCATCAACCACAACAACGCAGTCACCAATAGTCTCAAGATATGCTCTAAGCTCTGCAGGTTCTTTTTCACAATCCTCGGCACGGTTTACAATAAACTCGGTACAGTAGGTAAAGGTGATTTCGGTTTCAAACTCACCTGCTGCATTACGTGAGCCTTCCTCTTCTTCGTCATCTGTAATCTCTGCAGAAGAATTGGATTTAATTATAACACCGTCCTTCATAACAGACAGCATACCCTTTAATATAAGTACAAATCCATAACCGCCTGCATCAACAACGCCGGCTTTTTTAAGCTGTGGTAAGAGCTCGGGTGTCTGCTCCAAAGCAACCTCTGCGCCTTCAATTGCCGCCTCAAAAACCTCTAACTCGTTACCACCGTCATTAAGCGCCTTTTTGGCATATTCGCTTGCAACTCTGGCAACGGTTAAAATTGTACCCTCAGTAGGCTTCATAACTGCCTTATAAGCAGCCGCAACGCCTAATTCAAAGGCTTTAGCAATATTCTGCGGTGTTACAAATTCATCATCACCCATACCCTTAGCAAAGCCACGGAAAAGTAATGAAGTAATAACGCCTGAGTTACCTCTCGCACCTCTTAAAAGCGCAGATGCGTTAACAGAAGCTACCTTACCTGCAGTAGCACCGCTTAATTTTTCCAATTCTCTTGCAGAATTAGAAAGTGTCATAGACATATTTGTACCGGTATCACCGTCAGGTACAGGGAAAACATTAAGGTCATCAACCTGTTTTCGGTTATTAGCAAGATTATTTGTAGCAGAAATAATCGCATCACGCAATATATCGCCGTTTATCACAAAAAACACTCCTTATAAGACGGAATCCCGTCACTTTCGCAAGCAGTAAGCCTGCAGATATTTTAATTTTTTAGGTTTATTCCTTTAT
>JAZQHX010000081.1:0-19378 GCA_045540835.1 Acutalibacteraceae bacterium
AAAGGTAAAGAATATGCTCTCAAGTGTATTCCACCCCTTTGATTCATTCAGACTGGTTAAAGAAAAGAATATGGGCTCACTTACATGTGCTACCGTTTTGCTGGCATTATTCTATCTGGTTACTGCTGTGAGTGATGTAGCGGCGGGATATGCATTTAACCAATTTGATGCTTCAAGCTATAATTCCTTCTTCGTATTATTAAGGACGGCGGCATTAGTAGCATTGTTCGTTATTTCCAACTGGCTTGTTTGCGTGCTTATGGGCGGTATAGGCAAGCTTAAGGAAATTTACATTGTTACTTGTTATAGCTTGATTCCTGTTATTGTTTCAACTGTTTCGGGGGTTGTACTGTCGCACATACTCTCTCCCGACGAGTTTGTATTCGTGACAATTTTCCAGACAATATGCGTAGCTTATACCTTTATAATACTGGCAATCGGAATTATGAAGGTGCACGATTTTGAGTTTGGAAAGTTCCTTTTGACAACCTTAGTTACGGTTATAGCAATGCTTATAATCGTGTTCCTTATTTTCCTTGTATTTATGTTGGCTCAACAGGTATACGGCTGGATAGGCACGATATATACCGAAATGAAATACCGTTAAGAAAGGGAGGAAAAATCAGATGAAAAAATATTTAATAAGATTTCTTTCTGTATTAACGGTAATGGCTTTGTCTTTATGCATGACAGGGTGCGGTGAAGAAAAACCGAAGCTTAAAGGTTTTCTTTCGTACTCTCAGCAAAGCTTTGAAACCGATTTCAGTACTAACGGTGTCGTTTATGAAAACGGTAACTGGTCTGTTATCTGGGACAATGTGAATAAACGTGTCAGCTTTAAAGAAAAGGCGACGGGGGTTGTGTGGGGACAAATTCCTCAAGAGGCTACCGTTCCTCAGAAGCAGGAAAACGGAATAATCAAGAAAAATCATCCTCAGCTCGAATCGGTTATTCAGGTTATATATCAGGATCCTAAATCCTTTGACGATGTTAAGTCATATTCCTATACTGCATCGGTTCAAAGTGGGTGTGTATATCCTGAGGCAATCGACAATGGACTCAGAGTTACATACGAGTTTTTAGAAAACGAAATTTCGGTTCAGGTTGATTATACAATCACCGAAAATTCCTTCAAAATTACCGTTGATCCTACAAAAATTTCGGAGGGAGAAGAATATAAAATACACTCTGTGGCAATCGCTCCCTTCCTATGCGGTATGAAAAACGATGCTAAAGACAGTTGGCTGTTTATCCCCGACGGTTCGGGTACGGTCTTAAAGCCCTTTGTGTCCGACGGTGTAGGCTCGGTAGGGGAAAAGTATGTTTACGGCAAAGACCTTTCCTATCAGTCTTATGGTTTGCCTAATCCCGACGAACAGATAAATATGCCCGTTTTTGGTGCAAAAAAGGGCAAAAATGCAATATTTGCAGTAATTACCTCGGGTGCAGAGGCGGCGTCGATAAATTGGAATATGGGCTCTGCAAATATCGGATATTCAAGCGTATATCCTGAATTCAGAATAAGAGGTTTCAGATATATTGAACGTCCCGAAAATTTTGTAACTACCACTACGCTTGGTGCTTTTAAAATTTTCAGCGACGGCATTGTAACTAAGCCACTGGAAATTGAGTATTTTGCCCTTTCGGGAAAAGACGCCAATATAGACGGTATGGCTGATTGTTACCGTGAATACCTTAAAACCCAAAAGGGACTTGATAAAAAGGCAAGTGAGGAAAAAACGGCAACCTTCAAATATGTGGGAGCTGTTATACAGCCTGCCTTTGTAGCAGGAGTTCCTACCGATAAACTCTTCCCGCTTACGACCACCGCTCAGGCACTTACTATGACCGAAGAATTGTGCAAAGAAGTAGGCAATGACGTTAACGTTCAGCTCGTAGGCTTCGGTAAAACAGGTGTTGACATTGGCGAGACGGCAGGCGGCTTTACGGTTGCAGGAAAGCTTGGCGGAAACAAGGGTATGAAAGACCTTATAAATAAGCTTTCGGCTAAAAAAATTAACTCGTTTATGGATTTCGATTTGGTATCCTTTAAGGAATCAGGCTCGGGATTCGGGAAATCCTCTGCCGCAGTTTACCACGGAGGTCAGGTTGTTAAATATTCAAGCTTTGACAATGTAAGCAAGCTTGCTAATCAGGACAGATTTTATGTCTTGTCAAGAGATAACCTTTTTACAGCTTCAAATAAGGTAAACGAAAAAGCCGAAAAAATGGGACTTTCGGGTATTTCTTACGCCACCCTTTCAAAGACCGTTTATTCGGATTATGCAAAGCAAAAATACTATATAAGCGGCAATATGGCAGAGGATGTTGCGAAAATTTATAAAGGTGCGTCCGATAAAGGCTATAAAACCTTGAGTAATGGCGCTAACTATTATGCGGCTGTAAGCTCGGATTATATAAACGATGTACCGCTTTATTCTTCGGACTATACCGTTTCAAGCTATGATGTACCTTTTTATCAGCTTGTATTCAAGGGTTACCGCAGTATGAGCTCTGTCTCACTTAATCTGTGCAGTGATAAAAATGATGCATTACTAAGATGCATTGAGAGCGGAATTTCACCTTCGTATACCCTTTATTACAATTTTGAAAATGAGCTTGTAACAAATGAACACTCCTTTATTTTCGGCTCGCATTTTGACGGTAATAAAGAGGACATTAAAACAACACTTAGCGGTGTTAAGGAGTATTTAAACAGCGTTAAGGGTGCCGCTATATCCGAATACAATCGTTTGAGTGATACGGCATCAATTACGAAGTTTGATAACGGGGTTTACACGGTTGTAAACTTCTCAGAAAAGGAAATTGTAACCGATTACGGTAAAGTTTCCCCTAAAAGCTATATAACAGGGAGGGAGAGCTAATGAAAAAACGTAAAGCCAAGGGTATTGAAACATTAAAATCCCGTTATGCATTCATATTTCTTGCTCCCTGGATTGTAGGAATGGTTTTCTTCTTTTTAGTTCCGATTATTCAGTCGGCATACTTCAGCTTCGCACAGATTTCTATTGAAATTGAGGGTGTAAGAACCATTTTTACGGGGCTTGAAAACTTTGACTACGTTTTATTCAAGGATACCCAGTATATTGATAATTTTATAGCTGCTATGACAGATATGCTGATTTCTGTACCCTTTATCCTTGTAGTAAGCCTTATACTGGCCGTACTTCTTAACAACAACTTCCGTGGCAGGCTATTTTTCCGTTCTCTTTTCTTTATGCCGGTAATCATAGCCAGCGGTGCAGTTTTAGACCTTTATCTCGGTGCGGCTTCCGGAAATGCTACCGAGGTTGCGGTAAATGATGCGGTATCCTTCGGAATGATAGATTTTTCGGAGATTTTCACAGCCCTTAATTTGCCTACTGCGGTTGAAAGCTATCTTTCAGTAGCACTTGATAATTTGTTTATGCTTGTATGGCAAAGCGGAATACAGATTATTCTGTTTATAGCAGGACTTCAATCCATTCCCGACCTGCTTTACGAGGTTTCTAAGGTAGAGGGTGCTACAAAATGGGAAGAATTCTGGTTTATAACCCTGCCAATGCTCGGACGCACAATGTTCTTGGTAATAGTTTTCACAATTGTCGAAAATATTACCAAAAGTAACAACCAGATAATAGCTCACGGCTATAATTTCTTTAACAATATGGATTACGGTCGTGGCTCGGCTTCGTTGTGGTTTTATTTCCTTGTTGTGGGAATCATTATGGCAGTAGTGTTGGTGCTTTATAATAAAGTGTTCTTAAAGAGGTGGAATTGATATGCTGAAAAACAAATTAAGTTTTAAAGGCGATATAATCCGCCGCAAAACACCCGAAGTTGTGCTGTCGGTTGCAAGGCTTTTATTTTTAAGTATTGTGGGATATATAGTTTTATATCCGTTGCTTTATATGTTTGTCTCTGCGATTAAGGATATGGATGCCTTGCTTGATATGGAACATATATGGGTTCCTGTAAGTTACAGTTTTTCAAGTTTTACAAGAGCCTTTGAACTTATGAATTTTGGCAAAGCATTAAAGCAAACCCTTTTGGTGCAGGTTTTAAGCGCCGCAATAGAGGTTTTCGTTTGTGCCTTTATTGCTTACGGTTTTGCCCGTTTTAAGTTTAAATTCAAGCCTTTATTTACATTCTTTTTGATATTGTCACTTTTAATTCCTATACAGATGTACAGCTTTTCAATGTCAATAAACTTCAGGAATCTGAATATATTCAGCACACCTTTTGTTTATTGGCTGCCGTCGCTGTTCGGTGTAGGTATCAGAAGCGGTATGATGATATTCATTTACCAGCAGTTTTTTATAGGTCTTCCAAAAGAGCTTGAAGACGCCGCATATATTGACGGTGCAGGCCCGGTTAAAACCTATTTCAGAATTGCGCTCCCGTCTTCGAGCGTGGTTATAACAACCGTTTCGGTGCTTTCGTTTGTATGGCATTGGAATGAGTATCATTTGGCAACACTCAGCTTTTTGTCGGAGGACGCACCGCTTTCTATGGTGATGAACTTCCTTGAAGTGTATTTACAGCAAATCGGTATTTACAAAGGCTGGCCTGAATATTCAACCCTTGTCAGTGCGGCATGCCTTATGTTTATAGTAATACCGCTTGTTCTGTATATGATTTTCCAACGCAAATTTGTTCGTTCTATTGACCGTGTGGGTATTACGGGTTAGAACAACAATCGGACAATTTATGTTAAGAAAGGGAGTGCGAAAACCTATAAAACTACTTATTAGCAACCCTAAAATTTTTAGAAAGAAGGAAAATTTGATGAAAAAAATTATTTCATTAGTATTGGCAGTAAGTCTTTTGCTCACAATGCTTTTCTCTGCAACCTTTACTGTTAATGCTGAAAATGCTGTTAAAACAACCAATATTGATTTAACACAGGATGTTGCTAATCTTTTTGCAACAACCGGTAGTACCACTTCGACTACTGCTACGGTAGAAGACGGTAAGCTTAAGGTTAATCTTTCGGCTTATGAAAGACATCTTACAGCTCAAAGCTACGGTACCCAAACATGGTTCCCTAACTATTTACTTGCTGTAGACGGCTCTACTCTTAAACTTACAAAAGGCAGTAAAGCTATTGTAGAGGTTAAGTACAAGGTTGTAGAAGCTAACGCAAATGCTGACTGGGGAGCACAAATAGGTATCGGTAACTTTAACGGCGGTAAAGGTAGCAATGTATATGTAAGAACATATAAAAAGCATCTCGCGGCTGATGCCGGAAAAGAGTTCACCATTGCATCAGTATTCACAGTTGATGGCAATTATGCTACCAAAATTGCTTTCGCAGGTGGAGGAACAATAGAAATTTCTTCAATAGTAGTACATGAGTTGTCCGCAACCTATATTGACGATTATGCGGTGGTTAAATATATTGCAGACGATAATGATATGACTACCGAATTTGTACTTAAGAATACAAATCTTAATACCCCCTCAAAAGAAAACTATAAGTTTATGGGTTGGTATGATTCGAACAATACCAAAATTACAGCTGCAACAGAAGATATAATTGTTAATGCATCATGGTTAGGCGATGACAATGTTGACCTTACAAAATCTGTAAAAATAAACGGTTCTAAGGCTGATCTGATGCCCACCATTCCTACCGATTCTACTACACCTTTGAATGTTACGGTTGAAGGCTTTGACGGATTACTTATGAATAAAGAAACTGATGAGGTTAATACCGATAATGTATGGACAGGCGGCGCTTCGGTTTCTTTGAAATACAGTGATGACAGTTATGTTGGTCTGAAGAGTGATTCAAAATATGTTGTTAATGTTCAGTATGATGTTACAAGCATTGATACCCAGAGTAAAATTTATCATCCGCAGATTGCTATTATTTATAATAAGACTACTGCAGCAGCCAATGTTCTTGAAGATAATGGATCAGTAATCATGGCTGTTAAAAAGCATAGCAAAACCGTAACCGATGCTACTATTTCTTGTGTTGTTTCAGGCGTAAGCTCCAATGCTTTAAGATTAGCATTTGACGGTCAGGGAAAATTTGCTATTAAATCTATTACTGTTACAGAAATGATTGGTAATGTTGAAATGAGTTTGATAACTTATAAAGATAGCACTACCAGTACAGATAAAACTGCAGTTGCAGAAAACGGTACCGCTATTGATGACCTTCCCCGTACATTGCTTCACAACTTCGGTGGCTGGTATAACGGCGAAGAAAAGGTTACAACCGTTTCGGGAGACGTTACCTTGACTGCAAAGTGGTTTGACAAATACGATGTTACTATGAACGGTGTAACAGACCTTAAGGATATTGTACGTATTAAAAAAGCTTTGGTAGATTTAAAAACCGATATTGTGTATGATATTGACCGTGATAACGCAGTTTCTGCTACCGATGCTACAGCATTAAGAAAAAATCTTCTTGGTATTAAAGATGTTGTATTAGATGAAACAGAGGTTGCAGGATATACAGTAGTTTCAGGAGACCAACAGTCTTTTTTAACTGCCCATGCGACTGAGTCGCTTGTTGATTCAATAGATGGATTATTCGATGTGAATCTTTCTGTTGCAACAAAAATGTCACCCGAAAAGAACATCGTTGTCGGAATTAAAGGCATTGACGAAACCATTCTAAAAAGCGGTGCTTTAGAAAATCTGACAGGTGTTAAAGGGGATGTTTATGGGCTTGACGACTACAAAATCTTCCTTTACGAAGGAAACATATACATCGAGGCAGGAAGCGATTATGCTACTGCTTATGCTGTGAATAAATTTGTTAGATTCTTAGAAGAATACAAATTTATTCCCAATAACTTTGAACTTACGGGTAAATATAACGGCACAAATGATTTGTTTGGCGGGTATTCTTATGTCTGGGGCGATGAATTCGGCGGAAATGCTCTTAATACCGCAAATTGGAGCGCTCCCATTGAAACCAAGAATGGTCCTGCTTATAAAGATGATCAGATGATATCTATTTTCGGTGTTAGCGCTACTGAACTCACATTAGCAAAAATAAGCGGAAAATTGACCGTAGGTGACAAAGAATTCACAAGAATAGATTATGATGAATCTGACGGTGAATGGAACTTGTGGACATTAGGAGAAAATGTTCATAATACTGATGGTACATACTCGGTTTCTGACGGTTTGCTTACCATGAATGCAATGAAAACTGCCGATGGTTTCAAAGGCTCTAATCTTTTTGCAAATCACAATTTCACTTACGGTATTATGGAAGCCAGAATTATGTTTGGTTCAGATAATGGAGCTGCCGCTACATTCTGGTCAAGAAGTAAGGACAAGGCAGCTACTATTCCCGTAAATGAGTTTGACTTTGCTGAAAATTTCGGTGCAGAAAAAATAATACCGAATCTTCACACCTGGAAAAATGCAGGTAAAGAGCACATTAACCATTCCGGTGAAATTGACTATAAAAGGGAAGTTACTCCCGCTACAGGAGAAAAATTCAGCGACACTTTCCATCATATTGCATTAGTATGGACACCTGAAAAGGTAACCTACTATTTAGACGGTGAAGTTTATCTTGAACAGGATATTACCGACCCGAAATGGAGTGCATTCAACGAAGAAACCTATCTTATTTTAGGCCTTAATGTGCCGGAGGGCTCTTATGCTCAGTACAGTGAAGGCGTTGATGATTACAGTGATTTTAATGTATCACAAAAGGTTGACTATATCCGTATCTATCAGTTAGACTCTCAGAGCTTTAAACCAAACTGATAAGGTGATTCGGTAACGATTTGAATTTAGCCAGTGGGCTACTTAAAGTAGCTCACTGACTGCCGATAAAAATTGTATTCAAACCAATTTGTTTGCTAAAGTTGATTTGAATATGATTTTTAAGTAAGCGGTGAAAATATATGCTTGAAAAAAATATAGGTACTGTCTTAGGTGGGGTTTATCTTATAGAAAAAGAAGGCTTTGCTTCTTCTGTTCCTGCTTTTTGCGGAGGCGAAAGCGAAGGAATTTATGACGGTGGCGACAACAGCTTTATTGTTTGTATAAAAAATGCTTTATATGATGATATACTCGACTATATAAACATTTTGGATAATAAGGGTTATTCTGAAATTTTCCGGAATAAAATAGGGGATAACAGCTTCTATTCGTATTCAAATGAGGATAATCTGATTTATGTCTATTATATTAAAGCTTTAAAGTCGGTAAAAATTATTGCAGAACCCTTTTATTCTTTTTCTTACAACGAACCTTTTGAGGATAAGGCAAATCCGGCAGTAATTACCAGCTCTGCTTGTGATCGAAATTATTATATCCGTTTGCCTAACAATAAGTTGGTTGTAATTGACGGTGGCTGGCGGATTGAGGATTGGTCGAGATATGAGCCGATAGAACTTCTTGAGGCTATGTATAAAGAAATGGTCGAAATTTGTCGAAGTGAACAGGTAAACGTTCCTTTATGGATTATAACTCACCCTCATACAGACCATGTAAGGGTTCTTGAGTATCTATATAAAATGCCTTTCTTCGATAAATTTACTATTGACCGCATTCTTTACAATTTCCCAAGTGAAGCACATTTGAATGATGTTGAGCAGGCGCCTGACGAGGTTTTGCAAGCGGCTCAAAAGCAATTAAAAGATTGGCATAAAAGAGCAGGTAAGGATTTCCCTTATGAAGATATTTTCTATAACTGCCCTTTTCCGGTTTATGATACATATCATTATGAGGCTGTTTGCCGCAAGGCATTTACTCACTATAATTCGGTGCGTATAAAAGCGCATGACGGTATGAAGTTTAATCTGTCGGGTGTGGTTTTTGAAGTATTGCATACGCCTGACGACGATATGCCGACCGTATATAAACTTATGAACGATACTTCATTGGTTATAAAAATGACCTATGAAAACTCAGCTACACTCTGGCTTGGGGATATGGGCGTTATACCGGGTGATTCATGCATAGAAATGTACGGGGACTACCTGAAATGCGATGCGGTTCAGGTATCACACCACGGTTGGGGCTCGGCCTCCTGGGAATTTTTTGAGCTTTTGAAGCCGAAAGTTCTGCTTTGGAACAACTCGGAATTCGGTTTTCAGTATGCGGATAAATATCAGGGCTACGGCAAAACCGAATCCAGCACAAGGCTTTTTAATATGCCGTATGTAAAGAAAAATTATTTTTGTAACACAATTAAAATGCAGTATATTGATTTACCGATTAACATTGAAAAAAACGGAAATGATACTGCAGAATGTAAACTGCTTGTAAGTGCCGCAAGTGACCGTACCTTTATGGTAAGGCTTAAAGACGGCAGGCTTATAATGATAAACGGCGGCTGGCGCAAGGAAATGTGGGAAAGGTACGACCACAAAAAATTGGTTGAAAATCTTTTCCGTGAAATGCAGGGTTTGGCAGAAAACGATACTGTAACGATTGCAACTTGGATTTTAACCGACTGCGACCCCGATAATAATCAGTTTTTGACTGATTTAAGCGGTAGTGATTTTGCCGATAAAATAATAATAGAAAATATATTATATAATTTTCCTGAAAATTGTGATAAATCATTTAAAGAAAAAATTACATCTTTATCAGGAAATCATATTATAGCTCGGTACGGGTTGACCGTCGATTTCGGCGGTGCTGAAATAAAAGTGTTGTATGCACCCGAAAAAGATATTTACAATTCTGCACGGGAGGCGTCGGTTGTCACAAGACTTAGTATCGAGGGCAAAAAGATGATTTTTACCGGCAATATGACCGATAACATAAGCCGGGAAATCATAGCAAGCGGTCAGGATATTGAGTGCAGTATAGTTCAGGTAGCAAACCATGGCTTAAATGATGGTGGCGTTTTGGAGTTTTACCGTAATTGTAATGCTACTATACAGCTTTGGAATACTTCGGAGTATGCTTACAGGTTTTTTAATCCTACCGAGGGTTACGGAAAATCGGAGATCAGCACAGAGGTTTATAATCTTACTAATAGCTCGGATAATTATTTTTGCGATAGAATATTGCCGCAAATAATACCAATTTCCGACAATAATAAAAATCTTTTAAAAAAGGGCTTAGCAGATGAGAATATTTGAAAATATAAATAAAACAAGCGAAAACCGTTTAAATTCACGTGCATATTATATACCTAAGGGTGTTTCTGAATATACACTTTTAAATGGTGTCTGGGATTTCGCTTTTTTTGAGGATAATTACAATTTACCTGAGGTTGTAGAAAAATGGGATACAATTGAGGTACCCTCTTGTTGGCAGCTTAAAGGGTACGAAAATCCGAATTACTGCAATATAAACTATCCTTTTCCTATAGACCCGCCTTTTGTACCTGACAAAAATCCCTGCGGAGTATACCGTCGCAATTTTGAAATAAAAGAGCTTTTCGGCAGGGTATACTTTGTATTCGAGGGTGTGGCTTCCTGTGCGTTTCTTTACATAAACGACAACTATGTAGGCTTTACCCAGGGCAATCATCTCTTTGCAGAATTTGATATAACTGACTATGTTAAAAAGGGAAATAATACCGTTACGGTAAAGGTGCTTAAATGGTGTGTGGGAAGTTATCTTGAAGATCAGGACCACTTCCGCTATAACGGAATTTTCAGAGATGTTTATCTGTTACAGCGCCCGAATAATCATATAACCGACATTGAAATTATCCCTGACGATAAGGCTATAAACATAAAAATTGACGGCACGGCAGATGTGAAAATTTTTGACGGCGATACTGTTATTTACAGCGGTACTATGACCGATAAAATGAAGTTTGTACCCGAAAATCCGATTCTGTGGAATGCCGAAAAGCCGTATTTGTATACTGTATCTTTAAAACGAAACGGCGAAGAAATAACCTTGAAAACCGCACTTCGCAAAATTGAAATTTCCAGCAATTACGAATTGCTTATAAATGGAGTTTCCGTAAAGCTTCACGGAGTAAACCATCACGATACAAGCAAATTTAACGGCTGGTGCCAGACCAAGGACGAACTTCGCAATGATTTGCTCCTTATGAAAAAGCTTAACATAAACTGTGTAAGAACAGCGCATTATCCGCCTGCGCCCTGCTTTATGGAGATGTGTGACGAATTAGGTTTTTATGTGATTTGTGAAACCGACATAGAAACTCACGGCTTTGTGCGCCGTTATGCAGATGTACCTTATAAGCTTGATGTTGAGACGGGTGAGTGGCCTGCAACCTTTAGCGACTGGAAGGACGAGCATATTAACCGAATGGAAAGAATGGTAGAATGCTTTAAAAACTTCCCGTCGGTTATTATGTGGTCAACCGGTAACGAAAGTGCTCACGGAATCAACCACGTAGAAATGATACGTTGGACTAAAAGCAGAGACAACACCCGTATTGTGCATTGTGAAGATGCCTCACGCAAGGGCGAATTTAAAAATGCTGATGTTTTTTCGTGGATGTATCCGTCACTTAGTGAAGTGGAGGAAAAGGCAAAGGATGAGACTATTGATATGCCGATATTCCTTTGCGAGTATGCTCACGCAATGGGTAACGGCCCGGGTGACGTTTACTACTATAACGAATTGTTTGACTGTTATCCGAAGCTTATAGGCGGTTGCGTATGGGAGTGGGCTGACCACGTGGTAACGGTTAACGGTGTGGAAAAATACGGCGGAGATTTTAAAGGCGAGCTTACTCATGACAGAAATTTCTGCTGTGACGGTATTGTTTTTGCCGACCGTTCCTTTAAATCGGGCAGCTATGAGATGAAGGCGGCTTATCAGCCAATCAAAACAAGCTATAATGACGGCGTTTTAACCGTGTATAACCGATTGGATTTTACTAATCTGAACGAGTATATACTCAGATATGATATAGAAATAGATGGCAAAAAGATTTCAATGAATGAAATGGTTTTGGATTTAAAACCGCACGGCAAGGCTAAAATTGACATTAAGCCTGAAAATTATAAATGTGAATATGGTGCTTTTTTGAATGTTTATTTGATTAAAAATCAGGAAAAGGTCGCTTGCACTCAACACGAGCTTCAATATGAACTGATTGGGAATCAGAATGATAAGCTTTGTGAGTTGTCAGAAACGCAAGAATGTATTTATGCGAACGGAAAGAATTTTTCTTACATATTCTCAAAAGAAACAGGGAATTTTGTGAGTATAAAAATTGACGGAATAGAACAGCTTGCAGACGGTGTATGCCTTTCGGCATTCCGTGCGCCTACGGATAATGATTGTAATGTTCAGGCAAAGTGGGCGTTTATGGATATATGGCAGGGAGAAAATTTAGACCGACTGTTTTCAAAAATTTATAGTTGCAGCATTGAGGACGGAAAAATTATTGTTTCAGGTTCGTTGGCAGGTGTATCCAGAGCCCCGTTTGCACGCTATAAGCTTTCGGTTTCGATTTTTGAAAACGGAAAAATTGATTTTGCGCTTAAAACCAAAATCCGTGAGGGTGTTATCTGGCTGCCACGCTTTGGTTTTGATTTCACTTTGCCGCATAGTTCTAAAGACTTTACTTATTTTGGCTACGGACCTTTTGAAAGCTATTGTGATATGCATAACGGCTCTAAAATTTCAATGTATGAGAGCGATACTCAAAAGGAATATGTTCCTTACGTAAGACCTCAGGAACACGGCAACCATTATGCTGTCAAAATGCTTAAAATCGGCAATATGACATTAAAGTCGGAAAACGGTTTTGAATTTAACGCTTCCGATTATACTACCGAAGCGCTGTATAAAGCCAATCATACAGATGAGCTTGAAAAAGACGGTTTGGTTCATTTAAGGGTGGATTATAAGGTTTCGGGACTTGGATCTAACTCCTGCGGACCTGCTTTGGATAAAAAGTTTCGGCTCGAAGAAAAAGAGTTTGATTTTGGTTTCTCTATCGATATTGGTTAAATAAGTGTATAAAAATACCGTAAACCCTTTGTGGGTCTACGGTATTTTGCTTTTAGTCGATAATTTTAATAACAGTATTATCGGTTATATCATTATCATTAAGGAAGATATATTTTGTTTTAGCTAATTCGTGGCAATCGGGGGTTACATTTTTGCCGTTTACATTAAATATTCGTTCAGACGAGTCGGTGTTATTATAAATAATCTTGACATTTTTCCCTTTGATTTTAAGTTCAATTTCTGCCTCATTTGCAGGGAAGTAGTTTGGGAATTCGATTTTAATTCCGTCAAGATTGGGTTTAATACCAAAGCCGTAACCAACCAATTCTTTAATCAAGGTAGTACCGCTTCCTGTGTACCAATCTCCCATAGATTCACCGTCTATGGTGTAATCGGGATTATAACAGTAGGAATTCGGCATTACAAATGGTGTTTTAGAGCAGTTTTCGTGTGTAATTACAATGGATTTTTCAATCTGTTCCCACGCCATTTTGCTTTCACCAATCTCAAAGAGCGCCATAGAGCCGAAAATTGAGGAGTGAATATAAGCGGCGAAATTTTCGGCAATACCGGGAGTAATGGTGGAAATTCTGCCGAAATAGTTATAACTATCTTTTAAAAATGGCTTATCAAAGGTTAAAAGACCGTATTTTGAATCTAATGTCTTGAAGGCTTCGTGGACAACCTTTTTAGTAGAGGTGTCCTTTTCTGTCATACCACAGATTGCCCACATCGAATGAGAAGTGGAGCTTATTCTTGATGCACCGTCAGGGTCATTGAATGAGCCTAAATAATATGAACGGTCATCGCCCCAACCGTGAAGAATTCTTTTTTCACCGTTTTCGTTTACCTCAATTGCATTTTTTAAAAGTCCGTTTTCTAATCTTTCCCGGGCCACAGTATATTTAGCTATCAAATCGTCATAACCGCCAACTTTTGTAAGGATTTCAACTAATTCACGGCAGTTTCTATACATCTGTGCAGATGCCATAACAGTAACGCCGTTGCCCCAACGTTTGCCGGACTTATTGGTGGTGCCAAGCCTGTCAATAGCATCGTTCCAGTCGCCGTGGAGAATGTGCAGACAATCGGTTTCATCGTCTAACTCACTGCAAAGGTAATCCATTATTCTGATTAAATGCTCGAGTACTGTATCAGAATAATCGGTTCTGGCTTTATAGCCTGAGTTATCCTCTTTAGCAATAAAATATGAGCATTTTTCGTTAAGGATTGAAAAATCACCTGTGTACGCAAGATATGAATAAAACGCTGAGATTACAAACGGACCTTGGTCTATGTATTCGTCAAGGTCGACTTTTGGCATAGCATTCGGATTCTCAGAATATGAGAATCTTCTTGGCGGACGGCCTGTGTCCAAAACAAAATTGAGGGTAGAAGCAAGCTTTTTACGGCTTTTTTCGGGTTGCCATAATAGACAACCTTCAAGCTGTTGCATAACATCTCTCATACCTATAAGTGAGCCGTCAAAGTTTTTGCCCATTGCACAGAAAGATACCTGCTTTTGAACATTTCTTATAAATCGGTTAAGTACATTGGGGTGAATATTGCCCTTGTAGTCCTTAAATGTGATTTTTAAGTTAGCAAGGTCTTTGATATATTCTTTTTCAGAATCCTCCAGTTGTTTTTCCATGGATTGAATATTGTTTTCTTCTGCTAAGAAGTTCTGTGCGGACTGTTCATCGTGACTGTATGAAAGCACAATGTCAACTCTTTTTTCACTGTTTGGTTTCAGGGTATAGCAATAAAGATTCGCAGCAACGGGGGTATCGGTCATATTTACTGATACTTTTTCTTCTGCAAAGCAACCGTTTAGCAGGGAGTCCGAATTCATAGCGGCTCTTGTGTTTCCGAATGCGCCCATTTTACCTACGGTGTGAAAAATTTTGTCGGGCTTTGCATCAAAATAGGGTTTTACTACCATACGGTTATCCCAGTTGCGGAATATGGTAGCGCCGTTTTGAGCCTCAGAATATTTATTCATCTTATCCCAAAAATTTTCATGCTCTTTATTGGCTAAAATCGTTTCAAAACAGGAAAGCAGATAAATTTCCCGTTCTTCTTCCGATTTGTTTACAGCAGTAGAGGTGAATATAACTTTTTTATCTTCGGTTACAAAGATACGTAAACCGAATATTACATCGGGGGTATCAGCAAGGTACCAAGCACACTTATTTTCATAAACAGTATAGCGGTTTACATTTTCCTCATTAAGTTGTTTTGTTGTCCCAAAAAGCGAAACGGGAATATATTTTTCACCCGATTTAACACCGCCGAAAAAGTGTACAGACGGTTCTTCACAATAATGAATAGGTTTAAATAAATTAAATGTTGACTCCCAAGCTTCAATAATTCCGTTGTTGTAAAGCCATAGAGTAAAACCGTCGTATCCGTAAGGGTATCTTGTTGTTCCTTTTTTTCTTTCGCAGGAAAGGATACGGTCGTTACTAAGGTAAAAGGTATTCTGTGGCAGTCTTACGGCTTTATCATTGCTTTTTAAGGTTGCTTCGATTTCACTTATCAAAGCAAAAATCTTTTCTTTCATAGCGAATACTCCTTATTTTTCTTTTGCTTTAGTTTAACATAATTCGGCTGTTGTTTCTATGCAATAATAGTTATTACAAATTTCATAAATTTGTCTTTTAATACATTTGTCTTTTAAAATAATTATTGTCACTTAATCGGTGCAATGATATAATTATATTAAGATTTAAAGATAATATTAGTATTGGGTGTGGTTTTGTGTCAAAAGTTTATGATTTGTGTAAGGTTGCTGCTGCCGAGGGTACGGTTCTGCTGAAAAATGAAAATGATTTATTGCCGTTAAAACCGGGTACACGCCTTGCGGTTTTCGGAAGAATGCAAACTAACTATTACCGCACGGGTACCGGCTCGGGCGGCGGAGTCAGGTTAAAAGAAATACCCTGCATTTTAAACTCTTTAAAAGCAAACAGCGACTTGATTTTAGATAAAGATTTAATAAATATTTATACCGAATGGGAAAAAGAAAATCCTTTTGATGACGGCGGCGGAGTATGGGCAGGTGAGCCGTGGTTTCAAAAGGAAATGCCGATTAGTGATGAAATCGCACAAAAGGCGGCTTTGAATAACGATGTTGCACTTGTAATTATAGGCAGAACTGCGGGCGAGGACCACGATAATGCTGATGTTGAGGGTAGTTACAGGCTTAACGAGGCTGAAGAAAATATGCTGTGTAAGGTCAGCAAATCCTTTAAAAGGATAATAGTAGCTTTAAACACCGGCAATCTGATAGACCTTTCTTTTATAGATAAATATAATCCTCAATCTGTTTTGTATATATGGCAGGGCGGTATGGCGGGTGCTGATGCCTTTGCAGAAATTTTAAGTGGCAGATTGTATCCTTCAGGCAGACTTTCGGATACACAGGTTTACCGTCTTGATGAGCATCCTACAAATACCTCTTTTGGTAATACCGGTAAAATAATTTATGATGACGATATTTATGTGGGATACCGCTATTTTGAAACCTTTGCAAAAGAAAACGTAAGGTATCCCTTTGGCTACGGATTGTCATATACCAAATTTGATACTTCGTATAGTGTCACTAATGATAGTGGTTTCATAACTATAAATGCAAAGGTGAAAAATATAGGTGATTTTTGTGGTAAAGAGGTAATTCAGGTGTATTTTGAAGCACCTGTAAACGATATGGGAAGTCCCTCAAGGCAGTTAGTGGAATTTGTAAAAACAAAGGAACTTGAACCTTCGGAATCTCAGATATTGACAATAAGATTTCCCATAAGTCAAATGGCAGCTTTTGATGATACCGGTATAACGGGGAATAAATCCGCTTATGTGCTATTAAAAGGTGATTACCGAATTTATGCAGGTAGCGATGTCAGAAGCGCAGAGTGCATTTTTACATACAATGTACAGGGTACTAAGGTTACTGAGCAATTAAGCTCTGCTATGGCACCTTATTTGGATTTAGAGGTAATAAAAGCCGAAAAGAAAAACGATGATTATGTAATCGGTCATCGCAGTATAAAGGGACAAACAGCAAATGTCGAAAGCTTTAAAACCGATTTTAAGGAGCTTGAGTTTAGCGGTGATAAAAATATAAAACTTTCGGATGTTTTTGAAGAAAAGCACAGTTTAAATGAGTTTATTGCACAGTTGAACGATACCCAGCTTGCTACTTTGGTTTGTGGCGAAGGAGTGTGCAGTCCTAAGACTACCGCAGGAGCGGCAGGTGCTTTAGGTGGACAAACCGAAAGTTTATCTGATTACGGAATACCTGTTTGCTGTGTGGCGGACGGACCTTCTGGTATAAAAATCAGCAAGGAATATGAAACCTCTCTGACCCCAAATGGAACAATGCTTGCCTGTACCTGGAATACTGAAATTGTCGAAGAACTTTTTGAGTGTATTGGCGAAGAACTTGAAAGGTATGAAGTTGATTCACTTTTAGGCCCAGGACTTAATATACATAGAAGTCCGTTATGTGGCAGAAATTTTGAATATTTCTCAGAAGACCCGTATTTAAGCGGAAAAATGGGCGCATACATTACAAGAGGTATTGCCGAGCACGGCACATATTCGACTATTAAGCATCTATGCTGTAATAATCAGGAAAAAAGAAGATCGGAGTATGATGTTGTGGTTAGTCAAAGGGCACTCAGGGAAATATATTTAAAGCCTTTTGAAATTGCTGTTAAAGAGGGCAGAAATGTTCTTATAATGACCTCCTATAATTCGGTTAATGGATTCTGGTCGGCGTCTAATTATGATTTAACCGCAAAGATATTAAGAGAAGAATGGGGATTTGACAATATTGTAATGACCGATTGGTGGGCAAGATGTAATGCGAAACAAGGAGAATGGGGAAGTACAAATCGCCTTGATGTAATGGTACGCTCACAAAACGATTTATATATGGTCAGTCCTGATGCATCGATAAAATCCAGCAGTATACTTAAAGGTCTTAAGAACGGAACGATTACGAGAGCTCAACTCCAATTATCCTGCAAACGGATTTTAGAATGGATTTTAAAAACCAATACATTTAAAGCGTATCTTAAACGTGGATGCAAACCGAAATATCCAATCGCCGTGAATATAGATGATATGTTTGAGGTTGATAGTATTCTGAATCCCGAATCAGAAAAGGAATATGTCATCAATATCAAATCGAATAAAGATGCTGCATTTGTATTTAAGATTTCAAATGATTTGGATTCCTTGGCACAGATACCTATATCAGTTAAGGTTGACAATTCCGAGTTTTTAATTACGGTAAACGGTACTAAAGGTGATGAAATTGAGGTTACCCGACTTCTTCGTATCGATTGGTGGAATGAGCATAAAATAACATTAAGTTATTCTGATGCTGTTAAAGTGAAAAGTATTACTATAAAACAAAAATAATAGAAAAGAGATTGAAATGGGAAAATATTTTAAATGCTTTACAGATAAAAATCCGGTTTCTTATAAGCTTGGCGAAGAAATTACATTTACAATTTTTGCAAGGGAAGACGGTAAAAACATTAAATGTGAAAAGGTAGAATGGGAAATGCAGGGTGATGACGGCGGTAATCTGAAAGGTACAGCCACTATTACTGAAGAAAATCCTATGGTAGTAAAATACACTTTAAAGAGGGCGGGTTTTGTTCATCTTAACTGTGTGGCAATAGACGAAAACGGGGGAAAAACAGCAGACTTTGAACCGCTGGATTCCTCGGCAGGAGTAAATGTTCTCGAGTTTACTTATTCGGATACTGTGCCTGAGGATTTCCAAGACTACTGGGCAGAAATTAAAAAAACAGTTGCCGATTTTCCGATAGAAATAGAATATTTCAAAGAGAAAGAAAACAATAAAAGAGATGGTTTCAAGGAATATGAACTAAGAGTTAAAGCACCTTGGGGTAGACCTGCTTCAGGATTTATTTCGGTACCTTTGGGTGGTGAAAAATATCCTATTCGCATCTCTTTTTTGGGATACGGTCTTCATGTAGCGCATTATGAGTATGATGAAAATATGATATGCGGTTGCTTTAATGCTCATGGTTTTGAAAATTCTCCTTGGGACCAAATTGAGGAAATATACGGCAAAGAACTGAAAGGGTATGGTTTTAATAACGAAGAAAATGCCTCGAATATGACTACATATTTCCGCAATATGATGGTAAGAAATTTAATGGCACTTAAATATATGAAATCTTTGCCGGAGTGGAACGGAAAAGATATTCTGTCGGTTGGCGGCAGTCAGGGCGCACTTCAGGCTATAACTGTTGCGGCACATGATAGTGATGTAACAGAGGTAATCGCTTATAAACCTTGGTTTTGTGACCTTAATTCTGTGAATGACGGATACCTTAAAGGCTGGAGACCCGATTTTGCTGAGGGCTTAAGATATTTTGATACCGTAGCCCAGGCAATGCATATTAAATGCCCGATAGAAATTGAGTGTTATCTTGGGGATTACGTATGT
>JAZQHX010000082.1:0-17225 GCA_045540835.1 Acutalibacteraceae bacterium
ACCAATCGCTACAATTACATTAAGTAAGCTGTAATATTCCCGGCTTCCGGTTTCGGGGACGGTAGTTCCATTATCAATATCCGAATTATTTTCCCCGTCAAGCGAATTGCCGGACGCAATTTTTGAGAAGAAAAAGTCGTCAAGATAAATGCTTTTACCGCCCGAAGTCCTGATAGACACCCATTTGCTTTTTGCTGTAAATGTATAAGTGTACTGCTTCCAATTGCCGTTTGTGAGACCTTTAGCAGTTACTATTTTTTCAACGCCAATATTCGGCTCATTTATATCAGGCCATGTAGCATGAACGAGAGAAATCTCCGTATCGGCTGATTTTTCGTCTGTCGATACCCAGAATGTCATTTTATAGGTATCCCCGACGTTCAGCTCATCCTCATAAAATACAAGGAAATCGCTTTCGTTATCCGTATTGCCTATTCGGTGAATCGAACGTGCGCCCGTATGCACATATTTAGCATCATAACCGCTTAAAGACGGACGGTACAGCTCGTAATCCTCTCCTAAATCATACTCGGTATTAGGATAATTTTCAAAGTTAGCATCAATACCCGTAAGCTTCCACTTAGCATAAAGATTTGTACTGAATGACGGGAAGGTTTTCAAGGTATATTTTACGTCCAATTCGGGGTAAGCGTACCAACCGTCAAAGACATATCCCTCTCTTTCAGGTACGGGAAGCTTAATTGCAGTATACGCAACACCTGTCATAGGTTTTACCTTAACATCGCAGTTAGTTACAAACGATAGTGTTACATTATCCGAATTGTTTGTAGTTGTATACTTATCATTTCCGAAAATTTTAAGACCGGGAGTTTCGTTTTCTCTTGCCACCCATACATTTTCAAAATCGAGCTTATTCATACTCTTTTTTGCCGCTTCGCCACGCATAATATTTATATAAACACGCTCTATTCCCTCGTTTGCCTGAGGACCCGAAGAATAACAGTTTACATACTCGCCGACTGAGAATTTATCCTCGGATATTTTAGTTCCCAAGGACTGCTTTGCAGCATAGCAATTGCTGATTTTTATTCCGCCGTAATTCATCCAGGTATACCCCAAAATACTGCCGTAATTGCCGTAATATGATGCTGTATCACCCGTAAAGAAGCAGTTATCTATTATTACGGGACGTCCTGCAGAAGCGAGTATTCCACCGGGGAATTTGGCTTCAATTTTTACGGTAGAATCACCGAAGCATTGACTGATTACTGGGTATCTGTCCTCACTTATCTTTTCAATTTCATAGATATTTACAAATCCCGTAATAGTTCCTGCGTGCATTTCGATAGTACCGTCAAGCAAGATTTCGGAATTGACAACACCAACATTTTTAATAACACCGTCTTCTCCAAAGCTCGGGAAAAGTCCGGCATAGGTGTTTTCCTGACGCTTGATATAGATATACATACCCGATACGATATGACCGTCACCGTCAAAATTACCCCTGAAGCAATTTCTGAAATAATTTGTTGTATACCACTGATTTGCTGTTTCTTTCCAGTTGTCAGCGGAAGTATCGTTAAGATAAATATCGTGGGTGAGCTTATAGTATTTACCGACCGTCGAGCCCGAAATACTCTCCTTTACAAGCTTTGCTAATTGTCCGCCCGTTTCAATAAGATACGGGTCTGCTTCGGTGCCCGTACCGCCTGCATAACCTTTAGACGGATAACCGCTCCAGATTTCACCCGCTCTTTTAGTATCGTAAACAGTACCGTCACCGATTCGCTTTATAAGAACGGGATAGCTTTCACTTACAGCCCAGGTTTTGCTGAAATCAAAGTCTTTTAAATTTTTCTTTGCAGCTTCACCCTTCATTTTAGCCTCGTTTGCGCCTATAAATGAAATAATATTTGCAACCGATTTAGCGGTCTTAGAAGCCGTCGCAATATTGGTATAAACATTAGAAATCGTATAGCTTTTTGTATTATTGCCCGAAACGGGGTAAGCACCTATACTGTAACAATTTTTAATAGTACAGGAAGAACTCCAGCCGTCGGGAGCAATACCGCCTGTAACCTTATCGGTACAGCTTAATTTTCCGTTAAAATAGCAGTCGTTTATTACACAGCTTGCTGTAAAAGTACCTATTATACCGCCTGCGGCATATCTGTCACTAACCGTTGTTTTTTCAACCGCACAACCACTCAAGGTTACTGCCGACTTTTCACCCAAAGGCTGAATTGCACCGCAAACTGCTCCTGCTCTACCCGATTTTCCGCTTATAACCGCATCACTTATACGCAGATTACAAACAACTGCACCGTCAGAAAGCTGTGGGAACAAGCCTGCACGGGTTGTAGTTGATTTTACATAAAGACCGTAAACCGTAAAGCCTGCACCCTCAAAGTAGTCATTGAAATAATAATCCGTTCCGTCGCTTGTGTACCACGGTGTCGGCATTTCGTTCTGCCAATCCTCAACCGAAATATCGTTAATATAAATGTCATTAGTAAGAATAAAATATAGTGGTGCTGTGCCGTCATTCTCGCCATTTTCACTCACCATTTTATAAAGCTGAGCGGCATTTGAGATTTTATAAGGGTCATCCTGCGTACCGTTTCCGCCGGCATAGCTATCAGCCGCCTTACCGTTCCAATACTTGTTTGTTGCAGGCTCACGAAGAATGGGATAATCCCCTGTCACCGTAATCCATACATCATCAAAATCAAAGCCCTTAAAGGTAGTTTTTGCTTCTTCACCCTTCATTTTATTCTCGTTTTCGCCCACAAAAGAAGTTATATTGCTAACCACTTTAGAGGTTTTCGGAGCTTTTTCTACATTAGTATAAGTATTAGAAATTGTATAGTTCTTTGTATTATTGCCCGAAACGGGGTAAGCACCTATACTGTAACAATTTTTAATTGTGCAGGAAGAACTCCAGCCGTCGGGAGCAATACCGCCCGAAACCTTATCTGTACAACTTAACTTTCCGTTAAAATAGCAGTCACTTATTACACAGCTTGCTGTAAAGGTGCCGATTATGCCGCCTGCAGCATAGCGGTCGGAAACGGTAGTATTTTGGACAGAGCATTTCTTTATTTCTACTGCCGCCTTACCGCCTAAAGGCTGTACTGTTCCTGCTATTGTGCCCGAACGACCTTTTGTACCCTTAACTGCGGCATTGCTTATACGTAGATTACAAACAACCGCACCGTCAGAAAGCTGTGGGAATAATCCGGCACGGGTGTCAGACGCTACAACATAAAGACCGTAAACCGTAAAGCCTGCACCATCAAAATTATCGTTAAAATAATAACTTGAGCCTTTAGCATTATACCAGGGTGTCGCTCCTTTAGAAGCCCAATCAGCATCACTTATATCATTTATATAAATACTGTTAGCCAGCTTAAAATATTTTACAGCCGTTCCATCATTAACGCCGTTTTCGGACACCATTTTGTAAAGTTGTGCGGCATTTGCAATAAGATAAGGGTCTTGTGCTGTTCCGCTTCCCGATTCGTATTCTTTGGCTACACTTCCGTCCCAGAAAGGATTAACTGATTTGTACTTAATCGCAGGGAATTTATCTGTAGTCTGCCATACATTTTCCCAATCAAGCTTCGGCATATTGTTTTGAGCATTTGTTCCCGTAATAGCAGAAGCATCGCTTATAGAATAGCAATCGGTAGTTGTTATAATGGCATTTTTTTCCTTATAAAATATATTGTAACCATAAGTCCAGCAGTCCTTAATTTCTATATTACAGTTCTTATTATTAGCCGTTCCGCCTATAATTCCGCCAATTGCGGTTGATTTTGAAGTAATATTTGCGAATGTTGCAGAATCGCTAACCGAAAGATAAGCCGTGTTTACATAGCCAATAATACCGCCTGCGGAATCCTTGCCCTTTATTGTTACGGTATCATCAATATAACACTTTGAAATACTGTTTGAATTTCCTGTCCATACAGCGCCCGCAATTGCTCCCGGACGACCTGACGATTGTATAAAGGATTTACTTATTTTAAGGTTAGAAACCGAACCGTCTGCAAGTTGGGGGAAAAGTCCGCCACGGTTGCCTGCATTTACATATATACCGTACACGGTAAAACCGTTACCGTCAAGATTTCCTGCAAACTGGTAAGAAGTTCCGCTTAAGGTATGATACCACACATTAGGCGACCCAATATCCTCTATATTTTTAGTGGCTACATCATTAAGATATATATCCTTTGTAAGCTTAAAGTAAACGCCTGCACTTTTTGCAATTGTATTATTTTCACTTACCATTTTGTAAAGCTGTGCGCCGTCGCTTATCAGATACGGGTCATTAGCCGTACCGCTACCGCCTGCATAGCTTTCGGAAGAAGTACCGTCCCAGACATTGTTTTCTGCCTTTGCAGAAAAATTTATTAAAGAAAAATCAGTTATAATTACAGCGGCAGTAAGAATTATTGCCGTAATAACAGCTATAACACGTTTCGGGTAAATAATATTTTTCATTATTTTGTATCCTTTCCGTATGTATTACATACATAAAATTCCTTAGTTTAAAGAAGCTTATGTATACAATACATTTTCTTTCGGTGGGGTCTCCCCCACCGAAAGAAATATAAGTTTTATTTTGTATAAAGCAGAGAATCATATTCCGATTTCTGATAAAGACGTATATAGTCAATATCATATTCCATAGGAGTTATAATTTCCTCACTGCCGTTATATGTATACTTTTCCTGAGAATTATCGGGTGTAAACATATGATTGTTTATCATAATGCTCATCGGCTTATGGAACTGACTCATATCAGTAGCTCCGTACTGTGAAGCATACTCGGTACTGTCAAAATTCTTTGTAAGGTCAATTTCCAGATACTCGACTGAGTCAACCGATACGGTAATACTCTCAGGTGTCCACTCAAACACATAATTATGATATGCATCTGTATCTGTTATAAGAGTACTCAATGGCTTTGATACCAGATTTTTATACTGTATATGCATATCAACTGTACTTGTAACGCCGTCAACCGTAGCGGTCTTATAGTGCTTATGAGCATTAGCAAAAACACTGTCTGTGCTACCGTTCTGACCGAAAACCTCAAACATATCTACTTCTGCAGTATATATGGGATTTTCGTCACCGCCTAAAGCGTCCTTGGTAGCAAGCCAGAACGAAGGAAATGCGCCTGCTCCAAAGGGGAGCTTTGCACGAACCTCTAATCTGCCGTAACGGAAGCTCATATTGTTAAGGGTAGTATATGTGTTTGGTACTGAATAAACCTCGCCGTCATAGGTAGAAAGCATTTTAAAATTGCCGTTTTCAACGTCTGCGTTATCCCAATCTGTTCTAAGGTCGCCGCCTGTTCCCATCCTGGCATCCTGAGTCCATACGTTACTATCAAGAGTGTCGCCGTTAAATTCGTCACTCCATGTCAGGGTATAGGCGTCAGCGGCTGGCTCAAAAAAACTTTTTTTAGCGTGTACAAGGTCTTTAAGGTTAAGTCCTGCGGTCGAATCTATATCAACCACATAGAAGTCATCACCCAAAAGTGCACGACGGATATAAACAAGGGCTTCGGCATTTATACTGCCGTTAAGATTAACAATGTTAATATCTTTAAGCTCTACTCCACTTTCTGTTATGCTCCAAACCTTTTCGTTCAAACCATCGGTTATGCCTGCGGCATTACCTATAACAGAAATATTATCAGCGTTACCGCTTATTATATCTTCCGTAGTATAGCAATCAGCTACTATACAAGCCGCCGCATTGTTACCTATAATTCCGCCGCCTATAATATCGGTCTCAACAGAGCTTAAGGTATAGCCGTTAGCTTCACCTATGAATGAGCAAGCCGAAATCTTAACGCCGCCTGTAGTACCGCCAACAATTCCGCCCGCATATGCTGAATTTATATCGGCATTTTTAACCGTACAGCCCGAAATCTGAGGCCAAAGAACGGGGGTAGCTGAATCAGCCGCAATTACACTTGCATAGCCTGCTACCGCACCTGCATAGTTATGATAATTATCGAGATTGTCTGTAGAAGTGCTTGATACAAGTGCATAAACACCGTCGATATTAACATTCTTAATAACCGCATTTGCACCTACTATCGGGAAAAGACCGAAAGCACGACTTGCAGAGGTTTTAAGCTCATAATAAATACCGCTTACGGTATAACCGTTACCGTTAAAGCTACCGCAGAAAGAAGCATCATAAGAATTAAAGCCTATTTCATCACTTCTTACCCACATTGTAGCATTATCATTTTCCCAATCGGTATGAACACGTGCTATCGAAATGTCGTTTTTAAGCTCGTAATATTTGCCTGCGGTTTCTGCCTGAGAAGATGAAACAAGAAGTGCAAGTTCTGATGCAGTAGTAATTGCATAGGGGTCTTTTTCTGTACCTGTACCCGAGGAATAACCCTCTGCTACAGTACCGTCCCAATAATCTGCCGCAAGAGTGGGAGAATAAAGGGTCGGCAATTCGCCGTCAGCACCAACAGACCAAACTGTATTCCAGTTAAAGCCCTTAAGGTAGGTCTTAGCCGCAGCACCCTGCATTTTGTCAATTGCAAGGGTTGTAATTCCGCTTACTGCCGCACCTGCTTTAGGTGCTGTTGCTGTAGAAGTATATACATTTTCGTAGGTGTAATTACCTGCGTGAGATGTATCTCCGCAAATAACGTAAGCACCCGCAGAATAACAGTTTTTAAGCTTAGCATTACCGCCCCAGCCGTCGGCTACAATTCCGCCATAAACTCCCGAATCAACACTTGATACACCACCTATAAAGTAGCTGTCTATAATATCCACGCTCGCAGAAAGGAACAGTCCTAAAAATCCGCCGGCAGAATTATTGCCACGAACAGCTGTATTTTCTACAGAGCAATTCTTAATAGTTACTCTTTCCGTATCACCTGCACTATAGATACTGCCTGCTATTGCACCTGTACGTCCGCTTGTGCAAAGGAGTGCCGAATTACATATATGTAAATTCTCAATTGTTGCACCGTCGGAAAGCTGTGGGAACAAGCCACCACGTGCTGCAGATGCGGTAGTGAAATACAAACCGTAAACCTTGTATCCCTTACCGTCAAGGTGATCATTGAAGTAATAAGCATTTGTTCCCGAATACCAGTTAGTAGGTGAATTTGAAATCCAGTCAGGGTCAGAAACATCGTTTATGTAAATATCGTTTTTAAGCTCAAAATAATACTCGTTGCCGTCATTTGTGCCGTTTTCGCTTACCATTTTATAAAGCTGTGCGGCATTTGCAATTATAAAGGGGTCGGTTTGAGTTCCGCTACCGCTGTCATAAGCTGCGGCAGCTGTACCGTCCCAATATTTGTTTTCGGACGGTTTTCCTGCTTCTTCACGCAATTTGGGATAACCGTTTGTTACTTCCCAAGTGCCTTCCCAATCAAGTGCCGGCATACTTGCACGTGCCGCAAGACCTGAAAGTGCATATTTGTCTGCGAAATAATAACAATTTGTTGCAGAATAAACAGAGCTTGTTCCGCCTTTTCTTAAAACAGTATTACTAAAGCAACCGTTAAGCTTAATGGTAACAGCCGCTCTATTTCCATCAGCAGGAGAAAACGCCGCTGTTGCAGTAGCCGGTGCAGATATTTCTGCAAGCACTGCAGTATCGTTAACTGTCAAAGCCGAATTTGCATATCCGACTATACCGCTTGCAGAGTTTTTGCTGACGATTTTTACGGTTTCGTCAATATAGCAGTTGGAAATTGTGGTTTTTGCACCCGACCATACCGCACCTGCAATTGCACCGCTTCTGCCGTTTGTATCTGAAATATATGATTTACTCATTTTAAGATTGCTTATTTGTGCGTTTGTTATCTGGTGGAACAAGCCGCCACGGTTGTTGCCCACTACATAAAGTCCGTAGATTGTATATCCTTTACCGTCAAAGGAATCTACAAAGCCGAGAGGAGTACCTGTAGATGTATACCATTTATTTGGAGTCTCAATATCCGCAATATCCTTTGATACAACATCATTAAGATAAATATCATTTGTAAGCTCGAAATAAACGGTTATATGGGTAGTGGAAGAATAGGTGGTGTCTGTATAACCACTGTTTTCACTAACCATTTTGTAAAGCTGTGCGCCATTGGAAATAAGATAGGGGTCTGATTCCGTACCGCTACCGCCCGCATAGCTTTCAGCACAAGTGCCGTCCCAGATATCGGGAGAAGCTTGTGCGAATGCTGTAGGTACAGCGCACATAAATGTAGATAAAACCAATGCCAAAGTGATAAGGGTTGCCAGTGCTTTAGAAAGGGAATGCCATGAGTTTGATTTTTTCACAAGAATTACCTTCTTTCTTTATTTTTTCTTTGAACTGAGCATTTTATTGAGCTTTTTGATGTCCGAATTAAGGGTATTTTGTACCGACTGTATTTTAACGGCAACCTGACTGGGGTCTTGGTTTACAGCCGCAAGATATGTACCACGGGAAGTACCTGTAACACCCTCAGTTCCCTTACCGTAAAGGAAATAATAGTTTTTAGGGGTATTATCCGAAGTGAGCTTGAAGAAGAATGTTTCAGCCTCGGGATTCAGGAAAGCTTTGGAAGTATTATAATTGTCTACATCGAGATAATAGCGTAGGAATATACCTGCTCCTACCGGGTTCTTAGCTCCGGTACAAATTCCCCAGCCACGTACAAAGGTACTGGGCGCCGCCTTTGTTTTAGCATCCCAATCGGGAATAGGAGCAAAGCCTATATGGTCGGGATTCATATCACGCCAATAACCGTTAGCTTTAAGTCCGAAAGCATGACCTACAACCAAACCGTAATTTCCGTTTTTAAAAGCAAGGGTATCTGTCGTATACAATCCTTTAATGTAGCCTTCTTTTACACCCTCTGCCACCCAACGGCAGACATTTGTTAGCAATGTGTTTGTACCGTTTGTAAATTTACCGTTCTGGAATTTTATAAAGCTTGCGCCCGTTCCGTTTATAAGACCTTCAACATTTACAGCACCGCCTACATATTTTGTACCCAAAGCGGCTACATCCTGCATACATTTTTTCATAGCGGCAAAGGTCCACTTTCCCGATTTTACGTAATCCGCAGGTGTTGTAATATTATTGTCTTCCATAAGCTTCTTGTTATAGAAAACCATATCCTGGTCATTCCAGATATTTCCCGAAGTATTTACAAGATAGGTCTTTCCGTTAACGGTAGAAAGCTTTATAATCGACTGATCCCATATAGATTCCTTTAAATTAAGCTTTGCCGCATCTATCGGCTGTAGAGCCTCCAAGCAATAAGGGAAAGAATATGTACAAAAATAAACGTCGGGAGAATTTCCTGCAGCTATACGTCCGATAATGGTATTTGTATACTCATTTTCAGGTATAATATCCGCCTGAACGTTAATTCCATACTTCTTTTTAAAGGATTCCACAACAGGTCCGTCCTCATAAAGCTTGGGGTCTCGCCAGGTAGCATATACAACCTTTGTATTCTTATAATCGTTGGGATTTACTCCGTCATTAACCGTTTTGTTTCCACCGTTATTATTAGGTTTATTTCCCGACGATGTATTGCTATTGGTTTTGTTACCCGAACCATTATCGTCGGCCGAGTCGGTGTTCGTGTCAGAGTTATCCTTACCTTTATTATCGTCAGAATTACCCGTCTGGCTGTCACCGTTTTCGGGAACCTCGTCCTCGTAAATATACTCAATCTCAACCTCTTCGGATTCGGTGGTTGTGTCCTTGTCCTTACAACCCGAAGCAGTGAAAATAAGCATCAGACTCAACATAAGTGCCAACAATCGTATTTTGTTGTTAATCATAATTCATTCTCCTTATCTACTTTGCCTATTCGGCAAGCCATAATCCGCCCACGCCCGATTTCTGATACAGACGCACATAATCTATATAATAATCGCACGGAAGGGTTGATTTATTTGTAGGAATATTTTCAGGCAAAAGGTGGTTATTAAAGCGCACAAACATAGGATTAAGGAAATCACTCATATCACTTTTGCCGTCAAAATTATCACCCAGATTAAAGGTCATAAATTCCTCGCCGTCACAATACATAGTCATTTTTTCGGGTGTCCATTCGTAACCGAAAATATGATATATATAAGAATCCTCTTCGGTGTGCTTATGCTTTAAAGCTAATCTGTCACTTCCGTCGGCTTGCTTTGTGTAGTTATACTGTGAATGATCGCCGTTATAATACCACTTATGCAAATTCGGTAAAATATTTGTATATTCGAGAATATCCACCTCAGCCTTAAAATCAGAAGGAATAATATCACCCTTGTCAAAATACTTTGCCGCTACACCGTCAGTACAGTTGCCCGACAGCCACCACGACGGCCAAGCGCCCGATTTAATAGGATACCTTGCCTTCATTTCAAGATAACCGTATTGGAAATTTGCGTGCTTTTTAGCCTCAACCGTATAACAAACCGCATATTCGGTAATCGGGTCATCGGGGTTAAACCAACGCTTTGCAGAAAGCTTTAATCTGCCATCCTCAACACGTATTATTTCAGGGTCCTTTGAAAGCAGCATTTCGGTATAGCCGTAATTACCCATATGTGTGGTAAGCTCCCACTTGGTGTTGTCAAGGGAATTGCCGTCAAACTCGTCTCCCCAGACAAAACGGTAAACACCGTCTTTGCGGGTTTTGGTAGTTTCAAATTCATAACTTCCCGAAAGCAAATTTACCTTATTTTTTTCGTATTTAAGGGTTGTAAACCAATTTACTGCCTTAACCGCACC
The DNA here is from genome assembly GCA_045540835.1 of Acutalibacteraceae bacterium. Taxonomy (GTDB): domain Bacteria; phylum Bacillota; class Clostridia; order Oscillospirales; family Acutalibacteraceae; genus UBA737. The sequence continues at coordinate 10,744 of JAZQHX010000082.1, forward strand.
GTTAAAGTTTCCGCTTTCAAAGCAAAGTTTTTTACCGTCAAGCGTTACGGCAAAAAGCTTTGCCGTAAGCTTGGATTTTCTTCTGTTGGTATCGCCAATAAGTATTTCTTTACTTGTAGCTTTTTTGCTGTCATCGGTTACCTTTAAGGTTATTCCCGCTTTTTTAGTGAAATAATTCTTTATTTTCTTAGCGGCTACCATTAGCTGGTGATTATCCTTAGGATACACAATTGTATAGCCTTCAGGTCCGCTCCATAATACTTTTTTTACTTTATACTCGGGAACAAATACTTCCGAATAGGCTGTCTGCTCAGCCGCCTTTTCAGCAAGCTCACGTTCGTGATAGTAGTCCTCTGTTTCCTCACTTACCGTACTATCATTACTTTCAACCGATTCCTGCTCATCTGATTGCGGAGGATTGCTTTCTTCATTTTCCTGCCGGTTATCGGTTTCATCACCTGAACTCACATCAGAGCTTGCAGGTCTTTTAATTACAACTATCTTCTTTTTCTTCTTTTTGGTTGTTTCTTCACTGCCACAGCCTGCAGTAAGCAAAATCAACAGAAGTGCCAAAAGAATACACAGCACTCTTTTTGTCTTCATCAGCAACACCCTTTCAAAGCCAAGCCTTATTTAAAGTATATTTATTTCTCCCTCACCCGGAATCTGATAAATACGTATATAGTCAATATCATATTCCATAGGAAAATCCTCTTCCTTTGCGATATGCTTTTCGGAAGGAATCCATCTTGAAGATTCGGTAAATAAATGATTATTAAGCATTATTCGCATTGGAGAATGAAAACCAGACATATCCTCATTATCATCAAAGGTATGTGAAATATCGAATGTCATATAAACCTGACCGTCCACCGACATTTTGATATAATCCTTTGTCCATTCAAGACCGTAGATATGAAAACCGTCAGACAATCCGTTATTTTCATCAAAACGGTATACCTTTTTCAATTCCTTTGGATACTGAGTATGTACTCCGTTTTTATTACCGTCTTCATCATTATACCATTTATGTATGTTAGATATCAAAGCATTTGTTGATCCAAAATTTTCAAATATATCTATTTCCGCACTGAATGTAGCTTTAGGGTTACCGTTTACGGTATTACGGCTCGACAACCACCACGACGGCCAAGCACCCGCTTTAAAGGGTACCCTTGCACGCATTTCAAGGTAGCCGTATTTAAAGCTCATACTATTTCCTGTATGCATAGTAGGAATTACGGCATATTTAACATCGGGGTTTTCAGGGTCCGAATAGCAAATTGATTTTAAATGAAGCAGGCTATCCGACACTGTAATAATATTCTGTGTTCCTATTTCAGCAACCTTAAATTCTTTGGCCGCACCCATTAAAAACTGTCCGGACCATACGTTAAGGTCTAATTCGCCCTCGTCAAAATCTTGTTTCCAGACAAGTTTATAATCTTTATTGCCAAAATAACTCATTTTTTCACGCCCAATTTGATATTTTTGTTAATCTATAACAATTTTACGTCAAACCGACCAAAATGTGAATTGATAAAATAATATTATTATTGTATAAATTCGTATTTTTTTAAAAGTACAATCTTTTTTAAAAAGCTCTGCGAATACGATAGTTAAGGGAAATAATGGTAAAACCCCTCCGACAGTACAAGGTCGGAGAGGTTTGTATAATTTACTTATTTGTTATTGAGTAGCAGAACTGTATTCGGTTTTAATGTAAGCTTATCACCCGAAGCCGCAGTACCGCACAGCTCGCAATTGTGCTCATGGTCGAGAATATACAGCTCGTATTTATTTTCTTTATCAGAAAAATCGAGGGTGATTTCTATATCGTTTCCATCTTTTTCATTACAGAAATATGTAATCATAACCGCACTTTCACCCTCGTCATTTTTAGCCGCAACGGCACAAATATCAGGGTTCTCACTCCTGCATTCCACAGCAGTTCCCAAACGGTAAAGACGGTTAAACATCGGGAAAGGATAATAGCCTTTGAGTGGTCTTAAGGTGTAAAAATCGAACATACCGTTAAATGCAGTATTTATTCGTGCATCATAATACATAAGCATATCAACACAGCTGTACTGGCAAAGGGTCATACACGCAGCAGTAAATGCGGCACCCTTCATAGAAATAATAGCTTCAATGCTTTCAATAAATCTATCAGTCCATCCGCAAATATAATTCCATTCGTTGAGTATACTTTCGGTTTCGGTATAGCCCGCTTTGTCAAGCTTTTCACGTACAAGCTCCGCTCTTTCTATAAATCTGCTCGGCAAAGGCGCATAAATATGCCACGAGAAAAAATCCATAGGAGTTTTTTTGCCGTCAGCGGTAATTGCCTCTAAAAAGCCGTCAAGCCACTCGCCAGTTTTGCTTGCTAACGCAGGTCCGCCTATTTTAAGGTGCGGGAAGCAGGATTTCAAATGGTTTGCCGCCACCTTGTAAAACTCGTAAAACTCCTTTGCTGTACCGCTCCAGGTGCGCTTATTCGGGCTGTCATCTGTATCAAGGTCAGGCTCGTTCCAGATTTCCCAATACTCAAATCCGTAATTAAAGCCGTTTGCCCAACCCTCGTTATAATGTCGGATTATATGCTCACATATTACCGCCCACTTATGAAAATCTTTAGGCATTATTGTGCAGTATTTTTTTCTCTTATGCTCAATTTTTGCCCCCAGGCGGTAGAAAACCTGTGCACCTGCACTTACAATCTCTGCCGTATAATCATCGGTCAAATCAAAATCATAAGAAGAAGGGTCATAAGGGTCTGCATCAAAATCAGGGAAAATAGCATAAATATCTACTATATGCTCGCCACCGTAACCAGAACAATGGTTTGCATCATGATTTCTCGCATACGGAATTCCTGCCGCTTTATAGGTTTCAAAATTATCCTTTACCTGTGAAGCACCCGGAGTTTTAGGACCGTTGTTTACTGCGTGCATCGGCTTTACTACACCCATATTTTTGTTAAAATCAACACTTAAAATACTCATAAAACCTCTCCTTTTAACCCGTAATACCTACACGGTCTATACTTTCAATAAACCAACGCTGTAAAATCATATAAATAATAAGCATCGGTGTTATAAACAGTACACAGCCTGCCATAAGATACGCCATACTGTGTGGGTCACGCACATTTATAATTACGTTGAATTTAGTAAGCAAGGATTCGGGAAGCATTGTTATCATCATAGCAAGCGGATAATCCTTTGTTAAGTACATTCCCGAAAGTAATGAATCATTCCAATGCCATATAAGCGAAAATACCGTTACGGTAAGAATTACTACACCTGAACTCGGTAAAGCAATGGACAAAAAGGTTCTGAACGGCCCTGCACCGTCAACCCATGCGGCCTCCTCAAGTTCTGCAGGAAGTCCCTTAAAAAACTGTATGTAAATATAAATCAGTATACCCGAACGAAGTCCCACGCCGAAAAGTGACGGTAACCAGAATGCAAAGGGTGTATCAAGCAAATTCGGTCTTAAATCTATTCCCGTAACCTTTTCAAAAAGACCCAAAACACCTAAAGCATCAAGTTTTGAATAATTCACCATTCTGGGAATCAAAATCATCATATCAGGAACAAGAATCGTAAGGAAAAGAATACCGATTAAAAGCTTTTTTTCCTTAAAATCAAAGCGTGCAAAACCGTAGGCAACCACAGCGCAGGTACATACCTCTATTGCGGCGCTTATAATCTCATTTTTAAAGGTAGAGATAAACGATGTTACATACTCAAGTGCACCAAATGCCGCCTTGTAGTTTTCCTTTATTGCAAAATCATTAGGAATCCAGACTCTTGTAGAGTTCAAAAAAGCTTCTTTACTCTGCAATGAGGTTACTATCATATGGAAAAGAGGATATATAATAATAAATCCTATTGCAAGCAGTATTACAAGACGGAAAATCGAATAAACCGAGCCCGCACCTTTTTTGGAAACACGCATAATTTTACGTTGGGTATCGGGAGTGAATCTGTCAATTAAATTATTCATATTCTGTTCCTCCTACGCTTCCCAACGCTTCATAAGAAAGCGGTTGTACAAAAATACCACAAAGCCCATTAAAGCACCGTTAACAAGGAAGTAAAACCACAGCATTGCAGAGGTTTTATCATAAATTCCCGAACGCATCATACTGTATACCTGCTTTACCATTTCAGTACGCTCGTTTGTAATGAGCTCTACCATTGTGAAAACTGCAACCAACAGAGTTACACGGGACAGCATCGGGAAGGTTATAAACCAGAATTCCTCCCATTTAGTAGCTCCCTCTACTCTGGAAGCTTCATAAAGTGAAGCGGGTACCGACTGAAGTCCTGCCAAAAACAGAACGGTCTGTATTCCACAGCTCCAAACAAGATCAAAAATTTTGCTTATAACGAGGGATATATATTCCCCTATCTGACCGTCAAGACCGAGCCATGTGACAATATCCTCAACGCTGAACATACTCGCCGAATAGGACTCCGAAACACCTATTCCCGACAAATCACTGCTTGTAGTCTGGAAAATAAGGTTCATTATAGCGCCCGTAGAAATAATTACGGGTAAAAAGTAGAGCGCACGGAAAAACAGTCTGCCACGGAATTTCTGGTTAAGCAGCAAAGCCAAAACTATACTTATAAGTATAATTATAGGCAACGAATACAAAAACGAGGTTACCGAATTTTTAAGCCATACAGTATAGTTCGGGTCAACATTCAATATTTCCTTATAATGCCCCATGCCTAAAATATCGGTTTTTATACTGCCTGCCGCAATGCTTATTTCGGAAAAGGAAAAAATCACCGACTGAACAAGCGGTATTAAGAAAAATATAACAATACCGATAACCCAAGGGAGTACGAAAATCCGCCCGTAGCGGCTTTTGAGCTCGGTTATTCCTCGGTTTCTTTTTTTAACTTTCACTCTGCTCCCTCCCATACAAGGTAACTCATAGCATCAACCTTGCCCTGCTTTGTATCAACTGCTTTTTCGGTATAATTTGTATACACGCAAATGCCGTTGCTGAAAACCGTTAGTCTCAAACCGTTATCAAGTATTTTATGAGAAACAATAGTTGCTCCTTTTATACTGTCAAAATAATCTCTCAGATTAAAAGCATTATCGGCTATATCATCTTCAATTTTACTGTAAACACTACCGAAAAATACTCTGTAAGGAGAATCAATGAGTGCATTATCCCATTTATTTATAACAGTATAGCTAATGCCAGTACCGCCTTCAACTGCATTTAATAGAATTTTTCGCCCGTCGTCAGCCAAATTAAGGCTTTTGCTCGTCATAGGAACGTAACCCTTAAATACCATCTGGTAAAACGGAACGTCGTTTGAAAACAGATACTCACCCGATGAACAGAAAGGTACATCGGTAATAATATCAGCCAAAACCGCAGAATAAGCATTAGCAGAAGTTGTCATAAGCTTATTTTTTGCATTTACCTTTTTTAAAGCCTTCACAGCTACATCAGAAAAGCCGCTTTTAGCATAATAATCCGATTTATCCTTATTTTCATAATCGGAATAAGACATATAGGAAAGTGTATCAAGCGATACTCCTTTTAATGAGTATTCCTCTGCTGATTCTTTAACCTTTTGAGCGGCATCACCTATTTTTGAAGGCGAAAGCAGATAATGAATTGTTTTTTCCATCTGATTTCGTACCGCTATATCATAAAGATACTGCGTTGCGGTCTGCTCACCTGCATTTATTACCGAATCGGAATTTTTTGAAAAACCGTTTCCGCTTTCTGAAAAACGCACAATATCATAATTCATATAAAGGTCTGTGCCGCTTTTTGAGCATTTTTCTGCTAAAGCTTTAAGCTCTTTTTTACTTCCTATATTGCCGTTTAATGTGAAATCTCCACCAATAGTTCCTATGTCTATTCCCTGTTCTGCAAAACCCTTTAAGCAGACCGAAAACGAAGAGTCAAGCTTAGATTTTACTGAATTTATTATTTTTTCTGTATCCGAAACGGTAGTTACCGCTAAGGTTGTACTGTAAGGCACTCCTAAAAAGGAGCGTGTAACCGAAGCACCACCAATAAGATTAAGATTAAGTAAAACCTCTTTTTGTGTTGCTTCAAGATTCTGTGTTCTGATTAAATATTCTCTGTAAGTCTTTGCCATACCGCTGTAATTTGCATTTTCTTTTATAAGCGGGCAAAAGATTACCGAAACAGGTGTTGTTATCATCAGCTTACTGTGGACAACATTTTCGACTTCGGTGCTGGAAAACAGCTTTGCTGTATGGTCGGTATATCCCCTGAGCTGAAATTTTGCACAAACACCCGAAAATCCAAAGGTCTCAGAGCCTGTAACAAGGTCAATCCAAGCCGACTCAGCTCCCTTATCAATAATGGCGCAAACACCTTTTTCACCCGTTTTTACACCGTATACGGGAAGCTTTACCCTCTCGGTTTCGGATATGGAAACCTTTTTTTCAATAGCATAATCCTCACC
>JAZQHX010000083.1:0-2846 GCA_045540835.1 Acutalibacteraceae bacterium
AAGAAATTTCGTCTTTAGAACGCAAAGTGGGATTGAAAACACCGTTATCAAGCAAATTATCGTACTTAATATTTGCTCTTTCCAATCGGGCTTTTTCTTCAAAAAACTCTGCAAACGCATCAAAAAGCTCCATATTCCAAGAAATATCAGGCAGATAATTTTTATAATCGAGCAATCGGTAAAAACGGTCTGCTTCGTCTTTACAGAAGCTTTTTTCGATTGATTGTTCGCTACTGTTTTTGGATAATCTGAAGCTATAGGTCAATAAGTGAAATTTATAACACCAACCGCTTGTTTCAATGTCTGTTCCTGTCTCGCTTGCGTATTGCAGATATTTGGGTAAAAATCCGCATTTTTTAAGAATATTGACCGTCGGTTTCCGGTCGCCTAAATAATCATAAAAGGCATAAACACTGTATTCGTCATAAATACCGTCAACATATTGCGAATGAAGTGTTTTTTCTGTTCCTACGCAAAGAATAGCAATATATTTATCGTGAGCATCGTAAGGCGGAGTTAATGTGTCAGGGATTTTATCGGATAAATTTCCTGAATAAATGTGCGAATACATACAATACTCAATATTCCAAATCCAGTTTTCAGGGTCATTTTCTTTTGTCCCGGTGCGAGCAATAACAATATCGCCCACCTTGTGTTTAGGTCTTGCTATTTTCGCTTTAGGAATTTTAATTTCGGGTTGTGGCGTTTTTAGTTGGTCGCACAACTTATCCATTACTACTAACCTTTTTTTGACATCCGCAACCGTTCCTGATTCTTCCCATTCCTCGATTCCTGCACGTTTTTCAAGCAGAGAAATGGCTTTGTTTTTAATCTCATCGGACAAAACACCGTGTTTCCATTGCCAATCAGCAAGGGCAAACCAAAAATCAGCATATTCATTATCTATTATACCACTGTTTATTATTTCATCGAATTCTTTAAAAATAAGCTCGGTGGCTTTTTCAATACCGACTAACGGATATACTTCATTACACATATCACGCACATCACAAGATATGTCATTGGAATATAAACCCGTACCCCAAGCACCCATTTAATCTGCCCCTTTTTATTTCTTTATCTTCTCAATATCATACGGCGTGGTCTGGTAAACAAAATAGTTAAGCCAGTTGGAATAAAGCAGGTTTGCGTGCGCACGCCAGGTAACTAACGGGCTTTTTTTTGGGTTATCCGACGGGAAGTAGTTTTTAGGCACTTCAATAGGAAGTCCTGCATTGACGTCCCTGAAATACTCATTAGGCAAGGTATCCTTATCGTATTGGGAATGACCGGTTATAAAAATTTGCTTGCCCTTCTTTGTAGAAACGGCGTAAACACCCGCTTCCTCGGAAGTGGAAAGTATTTTAAGCTCTTTGACCTTTTTTATATCCTCGGCTAAAACAGTAGTGTGGCGGAAGTGCGGTACCATAAAGGTATCATCAAATCCACGGAAAAGAATAGATTTTTTATAGTCAACCTTGTGCGGGAAAATACCGAACATTTTTTTATCCAATGGGTATTTCTTTATTCCGTAATGATAGTAAAGCCCTGCCTGAGCACCCCAGCAAATATGGAATGTAGAGTGCACGTGGGTCTTTGTCCATTCCATTATTTCGCAAAGTTCGTCCCAGTATTCTACCTCCTCGAACTCCATCTGCTCGACGGGAGCTCCCGTTATAATCATACCGTCAAAGGTGCGGTGCTTTACATCGTCAAAGGTCTTATAAAAGGTAAAAAGATGCTCGGCAGAGGTATTTTTGGATTTATGACTTTTAGTGTGAATAAACTCCAAATCCACCTGCAAAGGTGAGTTTCCAAGCAGACGGGATAATTGTGTCTCGGTCTCAATCTTTTTAGGCATTAAATTTAAGAGTAAAATTTTAAGCGGACGAATATCCTGCGTTATGGCCCTGGTTTCGGTCATAACAAATATATTCTCATCATTAAGCGTTTTTACCGCAGGTAAATCGTTGGGGATTTTAATAGGCATTGCAAATACCTTTCCTTTATAAAATTTAGTTTACATATATAATAATATAAAAACTCCCTTTTGTAAAGGGAGTTTTTTATTTGTTAAATATTATCGAGTGCCTGCTTAATATCGGCGATTAAATCGTCGGCATTTTCGATTCCGCAGGAGAAACGTACCAAATCGGGTGAAATTCCGCAGGCTTCAAGCTCAGCGTCGTTCATCTGACGGTGTGTTGCACTCGCCGGGTGCAGACAACAGGTACGTGCATCTGCAACGTGGGTCTCTATTGCGGCAAGTTTAAGGTTTTTCATAAAGCTTTCTGCCGCTTTTCTGCCGCCCTTAATTCCAAAGCTTACAACGCCACAGCTGCCATTCGGCAGATATTTCTGTGCTAATTCATAACCCTTATCGCCTTCAAGTGACGGATAAACAACCCAGGAAATGCGGTCATCACTCTGTAAAAACTTAGCAACTGCAAGACCGTTTTCGCAATGTCTTTTCATTCTTACGTGCAGGCTTTCGAGTCCTAAATTCAGCAAAAATGCATTCTGCGGAGCCTGAATAGAACCGAGGTCACGCATTAACTGTGCCGTAGCCTTTGTAATATAAGCGCCCTCAAGACCGAAGCGTTCAGTATAGGTAACACCGTGGTAGCTCTCGTCAGGAGTGCAAAGACCGGGGAACTTATCGGGGTACTTTGTCCAGTCAAACTTACCCGAATCTACTATACAGCCGCCTACTGCCGCACCGTGACCGTCCATATACTTAGTAGTTGAATGGGTTACAATATCAGCTCCCCACTCAAAGGGACGGCAATTAACGGGGGTTGCAAAGGTATTATCAATAATAAGCGGTACTCCGTGAGCGTGTGCCG
>JAZQHX010000084.1:0-1991 GCA_045540835.1 Acutalibacteraceae bacterium
GGTGGTTATCCCGGGCGAACACGGTTCGCCCCTACAACCAACATTTCAAACACAACTCCCCGATAAACCCAAATTTACCAAAAAAGCAGCAAAACGATTTTTAATCATTTTACTGCCCTTCCATTTATATTTCCTCTATTATCTTATCAAGCAATATCTGCATTTCCCCGTTAATCATCCACACATCGAAAACTATATCATCATCTTCGATTGTATATGTAATAACCATAGCCGGCTGACCGTTGTCGTCAGAATATAGCCAGGAATATTCCTGTAAGGTGAACAGATTTTCACTCAATACGTCCGCTACCCTTGCCATCGAATCCGATTTAAGTGCAATTCTTTTTGTGATTCTCATTTTTCTACTCCTATTATTAAAAAATGCGTGACTTCACCGAAGTCACGCATAAAAAAACGCATTGACTTCGATTTCCTATTCTGCTACAAATAAAACCACAAAAAAAGAATACTAACAAAGGTACGCCGTTTAGGGGTCAAGAAACCGAGTGTACGCCTTTTTCCAAGCATACCCTAAACGAAATACATCTATTACTTTTTACCTTTATATTCTTTTAATTTTTTATTTGTAGCAAAATTATAATACCATATTTTTATCGTTTTGTAAATACTAAAATCGCAAAATATTCCAAATTTACTACTAACAAAAAAGCATAACAAAACAATTAAATTGTTTTGTTATGCCTCATTTTTAATTATAGCTGTGATTTGACTTAAACACATCCGCCACTTCACTGATTGTCATAAACGCCATCGGGTCTACCGAAAGCACAACATTTCTCATTCTTGCAATCTGGAAACGGTTCACCACGAAATAAATCATCGTCTTATCCGCATTTGAATATCCGCCCTTTGCTGAAATTTTTGTTGTAGTGGAATCAAATTCCTCAATCAGTGCCGCAGTGATTTCATCCGCCTTTTCAGTAATAATCATAACCGCCTTCGAGCGGTCAAGACCTTCTACAATGAAGTCCACGGTTTTAAGCGCCGCACCGTAGGTCACGATTGAATACAGCGGTAAAATCCAGCTGTCGATAACTATACCGCAGATAATGTATAAAATCACGTTATACACCATCACAAACGTTCCCACGCTTATACCAATCCTCTTCGCAAACACCACCGCCATAACCTCGATACCGTCAATTGCACCGCCATAGCGTATGGTGAGACCACTGCCTACACCCGAAATGAGTCCGCCAAAGAGAGCACAAAGGAGCAAATCCTCACCCGCAAGCGGCGAAGCGAACCGCACGTCAATCGGCAGCACATCGGTAATCAGCCACGCACCGATTGAATAAATCGCAACGGCATAAATCGAATACACCGTAAACAGGACACCCTGTTTTTTCAGTCCGTACAGAAACAACGGCACATTAAGCAAAATAAGGAACACCGAAAGCGAAAGCCATTCGGGAGTAATCTGTGAAAGAAGCATAGAAGTACCCGAAATACCGCTGTCGTAAAGCTCAACAGGTGCAAGAAACACCGTAACGCCAAAGGCATTAATAATGCCGGCAACAGTAAGTATCAGGAAATTCTGCCATTTCAAATTTTTAAAATTCATAATCTGACTCCAATCAAAAAATGTTATCCTATTATAATTATAGCATTATATCAGTAAAAGGTCAAATTAAATTTCAGTTAAATTTGGGTTTGTCGTTCCGCCAATTCACAATTCACGATTCACAATTCACAATTACGCTGGCGCTGAATCGTTTGCAATTCAAACATTGCAATTTGTGGGTTGTGTTTGCAAATTTAAACTGCACCCTCTTGCAAATTTCCACAACACCTTCGTATGCAGGCTTTGCCTGCCGCTGCACTATTTAAAGGGAGATTTTCAAGAGGGAATTTCCCTCTTGAACGGCACTCTTTTTCGTTCTTTTTCTGTTGCTGATGACAGAAAAAGAACCGGGGATATACGACGCAAGCAATTAAAACTGAACGTCTTGGGGCAGAGCCCGTTTGAA
>JAZQHX010000085.1:0-2687 GCA_045540835.1 Acutalibacteraceae bacterium
TAAATTTTGCGCTGTCCTTATGGGTGATACACGTCAAAAAGGTCATATGCTTCCTATGTCTTTTGATGTTATGCGAATTTTTGAAGATGCAGGTTTTAAATTGAAAGAGCTAATTATTAAAGAACAGCATAACTGTAAGGCCACAGGATACTGGAAAACTAATAGTATAAAATATAACTTTTTGTTAATAGCACATGAGTATTTATTTGTTTTTAAAAAGTAATTTTGAATAAAATTTGAAATTCTGCCAATATTCTCCTTGAGAATTTTTTCAAGGAGAATTATTTATGTTTAAAAAAATTAAAATTTCGGGTAAAAGATTAAGGCTTTCACTTCTTTTGGGGCTTATGTGCGCTGTTTTTTTGTCACTTACGGATTTTAATGCCAGTTGTGACGATTTAAGACAGAATGTTTTGCGGTTACATATAATCGCTAATTCGGATTCAAGGGAAGACCAGGCACTTAAGCTTAAAATCAGGGATAGAATTTTAGAGGAGAGCGGAGATATTTTCGGCTTGTGCGATAGTGTAGATGATGCCGTTTCGGTAACACAAAACCAGATAAAAAGGTTTGAAAGCATTGCCAATAAGGTTATAGCCGAGGAAAATTTCGGTTACGGTGCGACAGCGGCGGTTGCGGACAGGTTTTTTGAAACACGTGTTTATGACGATTTTACTTTGCCCGCAGGAAATTATAAGTCGCTTGTGATAAATTTAGGCAAGGGTGAGGGAAAAAACTGGTGGTGCGTGATTTTTCCCGAAATTTGTCTGCCGGCGGCTGCTGATGAGGGACTTAGAAAAACGGCAAATGACGACAGTGCTTGTATAGCAGAAAATTCAGACCGCTATATATTGCGGTTTAAGGTGGTTGAAATATACGAAGATATAAAAAATTGGTTTAAATAATAAAAAATGCTTGCATTTTCTTTTGGTTTGTGGTATCATTCATATGTTAAAGAGATAGAAAGGGGTGACCGACAGTGAAAGAAGGACTTCATCCGGAGTATGAAAAGGTAACCGTAAAATGTGCTTGTGGCGCAGAATTTGAGACACGCTCTACTAAAAAAGACATCCGTCTTGACATTTGTTCTAAGTGTCATCCGTTCTTTACAGGTAAGCAGAAATTGGTAGACACCGGCGGACGTGTTGACAGATTTAAGAAGCGTTTCAATATAGGTGAATAATACCTTGAAAATTTCGCAGCTACTATTTGGGTAGCTGCGTTTTTTTAAGTATAGAACGGATTTCGGAAGGTGGCATTTATGGAAAAATACATAACCGTATTGGACGAGAGTGTAGCGGAATACACCGAAAAAAGATCAAGATTTATTGCCACTGTAAGGCATTGCGACACCGAAGAGGAAGCACTCGCCTTTATTGAGGAAATGCGCAGTAAATACTGGGACGCAAGACATAACGTGTATGCGTATTCTGTGGGATACCAGGGCAGATTTTCGGACGACGGTGAGCCTCACGGAACGGCAGGGAAACCCGTATATGATGTTATAACGGGGGACGGTGTTACAAATTTAGCCGTTGTTGTAACCCGATATTTCGGCGGAGTGCTTTTGGGTACGGGCGGACTGGTAAGAGCCTATTCAAAAGCAACAAAGGACGCTATGCTGGCGGCCGACAAGGCGGAAATGATACCCTGCACCATTTATGAGACGGTGTGTGAATATACAGACCACGGAAAGCTTTTGAATTTAATAGAAACCTCTGGCGGAGTGGTTGACAATACCGAATTCACCGATAAAGTGACCCTTACGTATTCTTTTAAAGATGCCGAAAGAGAAGGCTATTTAAAGAAATTGTCCGAAAGCTTCTCGGCAAGACTTGAAGCTGAGAATAAGGGCAAAAAAACCGTAGGCTTTAAAATATAAAAAAATTTATAAAAATAAAAGGTTTTTTGAAGTTTTTTTCTAATATATATTGTGAAGGGGTGAGTTTATGGAGAATATAAGAGAAATTACTGAAAAGAATGAAGGTTTAATTTTATCCCCGAAAGCGATGCTTAGTAAAAATTCGTCTGGCAGAAAGGTATTTGAGGAAAAGTGTGCCTTGCGTACCGATTTTCAGCGTGACAGGGACAGAATTATTCACAGCCGTACATTCAGGCGCTTAAAGCACAAAACGCAGGTTTTCTTATCTCCTGAGCTTGACCATTACCGCACACGTCTTACACATACTTTAGAGGTAGCACAGATTGCCCGTACATTAGCGAGGGCATTGAGACTTAATGAAGATTTGACCGAAGCGATTGCATTAGGTCACGATTTAGGGCATACCCCATTTGGTCACGCAGGGGAAAGGGCTATAAATGACCTTGTGGATTTTGACTTTACTCATTATGAGCAGAGTGCGAGGGTTTGTGAAAAGCTGGAGAAAAACGGTAAAGGGCTTAATCTTACCTTCGAAGTGCTGGACGGTATTTTGTGCCACACAAAAGGGGAGTGGGCAAAAACCTTGGAGGGTAAGCTTGTAAGACTTTCTGACAGAATTGCCTACATTAACCACGATATTGACGATGCTGTACGTGCAGGAGTGATTTCGGCAAAGGACATTCCCGATAATATAACCGATTTTTTGGGGGACAGTAAATCCAAACGGATAAATACCCTTGTTACTTCTATTGTTGAGAACAGTACCGACGATGTTAAAATGGATACCGAAACCGAAAAGTATTAT
>JAZQHX010000086.1:0-7279 GCA_045540835.1 Acutalibacteraceae bacterium
GCCGCAGGCACACCTTTAATTCCGAATTACGCATTACGAATTCCGAATTAAAAATAGATTTATTTGCTTTATGGTTTGAAGCTTATAAATGTGTTTTTAATGTAAGTAATTAAATCTGATTATATATAAAGGTGATGAATATGATTAACTTGAAAACTGCTAAAATCGGTAAGCGTGGTATTTCAGTTTTGTTATCTGTGATACTGCTAATCGGTACGCTTTCTGTAATTCCGTTCTTTTCTAATGCGGGTAATGCTGAAAAAACGGTCTTTTCATTGCTTGCGGAGGCAACGGGTAATAAGCCTACGCAGGAAAACTGGAGCTATAATATTCACGAGTTTTCTTCTATGCCGGATTTTGTAAGCTCTGATAAAAATTTTACATCACCTACTGTCAGCTTTACGGGGAGCAACAACGCTGTTGTTTCTTGGAATGATTACTTGGGCGCAGACGGCTATAAATTAAATATATACGATAATTCCAATACCTTGATATTAAGCCAAAGTACAACCGATACTTCTTATACATTGCCTGACGGTACATTTACACAAGGCTGTGAATATCAGTTGCAGGTTGTAGCCTTAAGCGGCGGAAAAACAGCGGCAGGTTCTATGATAAGACCTTATAAGTATTCTGCACCTGTTAAATTTTCGGATATTGCTGTAAACCTTAATGGTAAGAATATGCGTACAAATGCATCCGAAACCGATGAAATATATAGTCGTGTACCGACAGAAGTCGGCACAGTAGCAATTAAAAATCTTGTTGTTCAGGATTCTTTCTATTATGCAAATACTTCTAAGTTACCCTCCGATACTCAGGCAATAGCTTACTGGGTTGGACAGACTAAGTCTTCCGACGGCTCATATTATTCTCTTAATTTCCGTCACGATAAATTGCCGGCTTCTATGTCATCGGGTGCGATTTGCTATTACGTTCCGACAGATGGTTCGGCTGTACATATAGGCGGATTTCAGTCAAACGGTTATCAGTCTTATACCGATAATAAGCACGGTGATTTTAAGGAAGGTTTTATAGTAATACCGCTTAGCAATTTTGGTGACAGCGGCAAGCAGACATTTTTGAACAGCGCCGGTATTTCAATCCAGCTTCCCTGGGCGCAGTATAAAAATAAAATTTCGCCAGACGGTACAAGGCTTTCAAACGGTAATTTGAGCGATACAAACATAAATGTCTATTGCTCAAATATATTCGCAATTTCCAATGTGGAAGCTTTCCTTAACCTTTATTTAAAGGAGCAGGCAGATAATTCCTATGCGGCGGTAAGTGATACCGACTTTAAGCCTGATACCTATAACGAATACGGCGAATTTTATAATGAAGCTGTAATAGATAATAAGTTTGTTATAAACACTTCAGGAAAACAGAATGTAACCTTTACTATGACCGACAGTATGAGCGGCAGAAAAGGTATGCAATTAACCTTTACTGCACCTGAAGACGGTTATTACGATTTAACCCATAAATTAAATGTTGTAAATAATCTATCGGCTAAAGGAACAGTTTATTACAGAGTAATCAAGAAAACAGAAAATGTATATCCAACAGATGCAGAATATCTTGAGATTGGCTTGAACAGCAATAATCCGAATGCTGATGTTACACCCGTTGATGTATTTCTTAAAAAGGGAGAAAAGATTGTAATTGAAGCTTATGCAAAGCTTACAGAAGGCAACAGCGTTACGGTGGATTTGGGTTATACCACGATGACCTATTTGCAGTCGGCTGACAGTTCAAAGGGCTTTGTAAAGACCTATAATGCAGTTGAGTACTATCCGTCTTATAGAATGAGTACAACAACTAACGCTTTCCCTTATATGACGGCTGACCGAATTGAGTACCGTATGGCTGATTTTAGTCAAAACCTTGATAATCCTGCGGTTATTGATTCGCAAAAATATAATGTTGGTTGGACAAATAACCTTTATTATGTTAAACCGGGTAAGATTTTAGGTTACTATTCGCTTACACGTGGCGGCTCAATGGCGATTAAAATGAAGCTGTGGAATAAAATCGGTTCGCATATTTCTTATAAAGCAACCGAAAGCGGTTCGCTGACACTTAAAATGCCGATTGAAACCGAAAGTCATTCCTATAATGTAAGGGTTGTTAAGAATGGCGAGCAGATATGGCCGAATGCAGGTTATGCAAACATTAACGATGCTGTGGTTTTAGCCGAAACGAATGTAGTGTCGGGTGATGTGGTTGCAATTCAGATTTATTCTACGGGTGATGAGGTTATAGCAGGCTATGTTAAGCCAATCTTTACTCTTACTAAAGGTAATAATCTTAACAGCCTTAGTAATACAAGCTATTCACCTTTGTGGGAACGCCCTTATTCAGATAAAAATAATTACAGCGGTGAATACGTGGCTCACCCTGCAGGAATGTTTGACTTTAAAATTAAATCACATACTACCACCGACCAGACTAAGGCAGTTGCAAACAATGTAAATATGTTCGATGCTAAAAGGGATAATTACCTTTATTATTCCGAGGCAAATTCGGGCTTTTACTTTAAGAAGAACAGTCTTTTGTTTACTGCGGGTGATGTGACTTCGGGGGCAGTTATTGATTTTATTGCCCCGCTTTCAGGAAAGTACGATATTTCGATTCCCTTAAAAGTGCTTGAAGGTGAGGGTACTGCAGAATTCAGTATCTATGTGAATGACGAAAAGGTTTATCCTGAAAGCACAAGTGCTATAAGCGGTAAAGTTAGTAAGGGAAATACGGTTGATATTCCTGCCTTACAATTGAATTTAGACGCAGGAGATACCGTAACACTTGAGCTGATTGCCAAGCCTATGGGCGAGAGCATGAAGTTCGATTTTGGAACACCTCTTTTCCACCGTTTTGATAATACAACGTCGAACGGAAGTGAAACAATAGATGTTTATACACCCTATCTGTTTGCAGGCTTTGAAAATGGCACTGAATCCGAAAGACTTCCCGCCAAGGCACGTTTTGAATTCCTTACAAAGAATAAAGACGGCAAGGAAGAATACTTCACCATTTTTGATGATAAAAATAAGACCGTAGCCAATAAAAACGATTCGGGATTTACTTTCGGAAGTAACGGTGCTGTAACGGTTAATATTAAGGATACGGCATTGAATCACATTTTAAGATTCAGAGCGCCTAAGGATATTTCGGGAAATATACAGTTTTCTGTAAGCTGTCTTAAAGCGGCTGAAATGCGTGTGTTAAAGGACGGCAAGCAAATCTGGCCCGAAAGCGGATATTATAAAACAACGGCTGATAGTGATAATGTAAGTATTCCGTACAGTGCTAAGAAGGATTCTGTAATAGAGTGGGAAATTAAATCTCAAAACGAGGCAGATGTATCGCTTGCTGTGGCGAATGTTACCGATTATTATCACGTTAACAGCTATTCCAATACAGATTCATCCTATTCTGCTTTAAGCGGTAATCCCTTTATTGAAGAATTTGAGGGAGAATACAAACGCTACGATAACGAGCTTTGGCGTTTTGATTTGAGCGAGGTTAAAAGCGGCACAGCCGAAATTATAGTACCTGATAAATACAGTACTAAGGACGGTAATTATCTATATTCCTCTAAAACAAATACGGGATACCGTTTCGGTGAGGTGCTTAAAGCCGAGCTTAAAAATACCGATAAAAATTACGGAATTTCTTTAGGATTTATTTCTCCCCGTGCTGACAGCTTTACATTACGTACAGGTCTCGAAATTCTGACCGAAAATGCTGAGGCTTTACTCAATGTCAGAATACTCCATAACGGCAAAACGGTTTGGAAAGGGGACAGCAACACCAACTGGTACAGCGAAAAGATTTCAAGCGGAAAGGCAATTAAGATACCTTTGAAGCTTCTTGACCTGCAAGAGGGTGAAAAGGTCGAAATTCAGGTCTATGCCGAGGATATTACCATAAACGGTGAAAAGGCAGAGAAAATAGAAATTTCACTTGTAAATCCTGATTTTTATTCTGAGGATATTGTTATTAAGGACAGCACAAATATTAAAGCATCGTTACTTTATCCGCACGAGCAGTTCCAGTATTATAAAAAGGTTTATTCGGGCAGATATACCCACATGGAAAACCGCTTTAATTATGAGTTTATGACCTACGGTGACGAAATAACCTATTTTGAACCCGATTATTATGACGGTACAAAGCTATACAGCACAGCTGTTGACGGTTCACCCGAATATAACATTGCTTCTAAAACGGTTACGCTTACGCCCTCTGTAAGAGAGCAAAAGGGCATTAGCCTGCGGTTTACGCCTGCTATGAAAGCCGAAGTAATACTTATGGCTGTTCCCACTGTTACTTCTATGGACGAAAACACCGTGGTTAAGTTCAGAATAATGCATGAGGATAAACGCTTGTGGCCTAAAGAGGGACTTGACCAGAACGTATTGAGCGATTGGGAAAAACTTGATAACGAAAACCTAACTTCACTTATAAGCGACCGTATCAGTACCGAAATGCTGGAAAGCGATAATATTTATATCGAGCTTTATGCTGAAACTACAAGCGAGACGGCAGAGCCCGTTACGGTAGAATTAGATGTTTTTGCAGCAACGGTTTACCGAAAAAATACCGATAAGATTGGTTATTCATTTGTGAGTGAGAATACCGATACAGTTCAATTAGACCCATTCTGGTCTTATGAATACTCCGACAGCCGAGAAAATATCGAATGGAAAAGACTTTCTAATGCGGCGGCGGACGGATATTACTCTATGGAGGGAGTTACCTATAACGGTATAAACTATAAAACCGGACTTTACGGTATGACTAAGCACGGAAAGCTATTGTCAGCTAACGATATGCCTATTCATTCCATAACCTTTACTGCTCCGATTGACGGATTCTATATGGTAGGTAAAAACACAATCGTAAATTATGGTGAGTATAGCGAAAACTTTAAATACCGTATAACAGTAAACGATACTAATGTTTGGCCTTCGAGCGGTTGGAGTGTTTATAAAGGTACTGCAGCAGCATCGGATACAAGCTATAAGGATATGAATATTGAACTGCATGCAGGTGATAAATTAAGGTTTGAAGTAACAAGCGAAAGTGCGTATAATGAAATTAAACCCAATGCCCGTTACAGAGCAAAGTGGCTTATAAGTCTTACTTATTCACAATGGGAAAAGATGTATCATTCTTCGGACGATGTTTACAATATGCTTTCCTTTGATATGTTAGATTACTTCAAGGATTTGGCTAAAAAGCAGGGAAATAAGCAGTTTGATATTGACTACAAAAAGCATTATGCCGAATCTCTTATTCCTGATGATGAGCCCGAAAATAATATACCCGACTATGACGATACACAAATTGATACCGACATTTATGACGACACCGAAATAAATGAAGGTGAATGGGTAGAGGGAACAGAGGACCAGGTTATACATACTCCGGGATATATCACAAAGCAGATAAAGAAATATAAAACTATTGTATATCCCGTAGCTTTAATCGTGATTATCTGTGTAGTCTCTGTGCTTGCAGTGGCAGGAATAATTGTAATATTTATTCTGCATAAAAAAGGTAAAATTCATTGGTTTAAGAAAAAAGCCAAACAATAAATTAGGAGGTATTTTATTATGAAATTAAAATCATTGGCGGCATCCGTTTTAGCGCTTTGCCTGGTTTTCGGTGCGGCAGGTTGCGGCAAGACGATTGAAACCACGTCTGAAGTTATAATTGCTACCGACGGAACAACAAGCATTATTGAGGGTCAGGAAGGTCATTTTGACGGTGAAAGCGGAAATGTACAAGGCTCAGGTAATGCTTCGGATAAGGGTAATGCAGGGGATAAGAATAATGCTTCCGGTGGTGGCACATCAACCGATAAAAATACCAATAGTAGCGGTAAGACTACTGTTACTTTAAGTACCTGGGCAGGCAGCCTTGAGCCTGCTAAAACTTCTCCTACTTATCCTGAATGGAAAAAGAAGGTTGATGCAATTGAAAAGAAGTATAACTGCAAGCTGGCTTTCAAGCATGTTGTATCCTTTAACGAGTATGTGGCAGCTCTCAATTCTGCACACGCTGCAGGAATTAAGTATGCTGACATTACTCACGTAGGTTCAGCTGATATTTTCCCGATTGCAATGCGTCAGAACTATTACCACGCACTTGACAGCTATGTGGATTTATCCGACCTTGCTTGGGACCAGAATGCTCTTAAAATGACAGAGTATAATAAAAAGCATTATTTGCTTTTCACTAACGATATTTTTAATGGAAATATGACAGGCATTGCCTTCAACCGCTCCGTTCTTGACAAATTCGGTCAGAAATATCCTTCCGAATATGTTAAAGAGGGTAAATGGACAACAGAAAACTTCCTTAAAATTGCTAAGGCTTGTACAGGCAAGATTGACGGTATAGATTACTACGGCTTTGCACAGAGTAAGGCATCTGTTGCAGGTTGGGGACCGATTTTCGGTGGTAAAGATATTCACAATAAGAACGGTAAATATACCTACAATCCTGATAAGAAGTATATAGCAGGTATTCAGTTCTGCTATGACCTTATACATACACATAAGGTTACCAATAATATGAAAGCTAAATTTACCGACGGTAACGTTGCTATGTCTTTCTCTACTTGCTGGTTTAAAGACCTTGGCGACAGTCTGCCCGAAAAGGATTTAGGCTGGACCTATTTCCCTAAAGGACCAGGCGAAAAGGATTATTACTGCAACTTCAACTCGGTTGAATGCTGGGCTATTCCCAAAACTGTCAAGAATCCAGATGTAATTGCCAAAATTATGGTAGACTACATTTATCCCGAAAAGGGCAGAGATAATATTGCCAATACCTTAAAGACACAGTTCTTTGATGAAGAATCCTACAATACTGCTTATGCTGCCGCTAAAAAGGCGCAAAAGACTTCAGTTTTAACCCCTCGTTATGACTTTATTTCCAAGAACATTGGTTGGGGCTGGCACGGTATTGATAAGAAGCAGAGTCCTCAGGCATACTTTGCTTCGGTTAAAGCACAGGCTCAGGCTTGTCTTGATGATGTCTGGGCTCAGAAATAGCCCTTAATGCCTGCTGAATTTGCTAACTGTTATGTGAGAGTGCAGTTAGAATATGGTGAGAGGTCGCGTTTTACCTCCGACCTCTCATCGCTGAGTTTAAGGAGGATATGTAAACTATGAAAAAGCTTTTTTCGGTAGGGTTTGCGATTTTATTTTCAGTTATATGCAGTTTGACAGCTAACGCCCAAACCGAAACTGTACCTTATGAAAAT
>JAZQHX010000087.1:0-2290 GCA_045540835.1 Acutalibacteraceae bacterium
CATTAACTTTGAAGCCCAAACACCCATTATAAGGTTGAATATTGTACCTATAAGTAATGTATAACCGAAGGAGTAGATAGAACCAGTTACCTGTGAGCCGAAGAGTGACATTATGGGTGAGAAAAGCTTAGCAAGCAAGCTGTCCGGTGTACCGAAAGCACCCATAAGTACAAGGGATACGATAATAATGGTTACGTTACCGTCAATAATAGCGCTCAAAGAGTTTTTATAACCGCTGTCAATAGCGCCGTCAATTGTTTTACCCTTTCTGAACTCGTCACGGATACGCTCTGCCGCAATAACGTTACAGTCAACACCCACACCGATAGAAAGGATAATACCTGCAATACCGGGAACGGTGAGTGTAAAGCTGTCTGCCCCTGAGAAGAATCCCGAAATACAAGCAAAGGAGCCTGCAAGCTGACCTAAAAGGGCAATTGAAGCGATTGTACCGTTCAAGCGGTAGCGTAATATCATAAGCAAGCATACGAGCGAGAAAGCAATTATACCTGCAATGAGCATTACACGTAAAGCATCAGAACCTAAGGTAGGTGAAATAACCTGAACCTTGGTATCATCAACAGTAAGCAAGAAAGGAAGCTTACCACTGTTAATCTGGTTGGAAAGGTTTACGGTTTCCTCGGTAGTAAAGTCACCCGATATGTAGCACTGATTACCGGTAATGGCCTGGTTAACGCTCGGAGCAGAAAGCAAAGTGTTTTCGGTCTGCTTTTCACCCTTATCGTCAACCGTTGTAGTGCTAAGCCAGATAGAAATCTGCTGACCTACCATAGATGCGGTAGCAGCTTCAAACTTCTTAGCACCCTGATTTGTAAGACGTAGGCTTACAATCGGAGCGGCGGTCTGCTTGTCAACGTCGGCATAAGCTTCCTTAACGTCCTCAGCACCCTGCATAATAATGTCGCCCGTTTCCTCAGTACCCTTACGGAATACTAACATTGCCGAGGTCTCAAGCTCCTGCACGGTAGCTAAAGCGTCAAAATCATTGTCGCCCTCTTTCCAAGGGAAACGAACGATAATCTGCTTGTTTGCGCTGTCTGCATAAACTTCATAGTCTGTAATATTGTTGTTTACAAGACGTGTTTCAATAAGTGCTTTTGCGGCATCCATATCGTCACCGGAGATATTCTTTTCGGTTTCGGCAGGAGTAAATACTGCTTCTACACCGCCACGAATATCAATACCCCAACGGATATCCTTCGCACCTTTTACATAAACCTGTCTGGTATCTCCGTAATAATTCTCCATTCCGAAAAATGCCGAAAAGGCAAATGCCAGAATCAAAGCAAAGATTACAAAAAACCAGAGCTTACTTGTTCTTTTGGACTTCATTGGCTAATCCTCCAATATTGGTATTATTTAATCATTATACATTTTTTTGAACAATAAGTCAACAAATGTTTACTTTTTCAGCAATTTTTCCAAAACTGCGTATTTAACTGCAACACAAAGCACAACCGACGCCTTGGAAATTTCCTCTACCGATGGGAAAGATGGGGCAATTCTGATGTTAGAATCCTTAGGGTCATTTCCGTAAGGATAGGTAGCTCCTGCAGGAGTTAAAATCATACCTGCGTTTGCGCAAAGCTCCTCAACACGCTTAGCACAGCCGTCCATTACGTAAAGGCTTATAAAATATCCGCCCTTGGGGTTAGTCCAGCGTGCAATGCCTGTTCCTTTAAGCTGTTTGTCAAGCTCGGAAAGTACGGCTTCAAATTTAGGACGCAAAATATCTGCGTGGCGCTTCATATGCTCTTTAACGTCACTTAAATTGTGCAAAAGTCTTGCGTGACGAAGCTGATTTAATTTATCAGGACCTATGGTCTGGAACTTCATTCTGCCTTTAAGCATTGCAACGTTATTCGGGCTTGCCGCCTGAGCCGCAACACCTGCACCGGGGAATGTGATTTTTGAAGTAGAAGTGAAAATAAGCGGTAAATCGGGGTTTCCAGCCTTTACGCACTCGGTGTATAAATTCAACAGCTTGTCGCCGTTATCATATAAATCGTGCACAGCATAAGCGTTATCCCAGAAAATCCTGAAGTCGCCTGCTGCGGGCTTTAATGCTGCCATACGTTTTACAACATTGTCCGAATAGGTGATACCCTCGGGATTTGAGTACTTAGGCACGCACCATATACCCTTAACCTTTTCGTCCTTTACGAGGGTTTCAACAACGTCCATATCAGGACCTTCCTCGGTCATAGGAACGGGGATAAGCTTTATTCCAAAGTATTCGGTAATTGCGAAGTGGCGGTCGTAACCGGGT
>JAZQHX010000088.1:0-12707 GCA_045540835.1 Acutalibacteraceae bacterium
CGCAGAGGTCTTATAAATAATGACGAGCGTAGCCGTCACGTAATTGAAATCTGGAACAAGGCTACTGAAGATGTTGCTGACGCACTGAAAGGCAACCTTGACGAGTTCAACCCCATCTTTATGATGGCTGACTCAGGTGCCCGTGGTTCAATGGCGCAGATTCGTCAGCTTGCAGGTATGCGTGGACTTATCGCAAATACCGCAGGTAAGGTTATTGAGGTTCCGATTCGTGCTAACTACCGTGAAGGTCTTAACGTACTTGAGTACTTTATTTCTTCACGTGGTGCTCGTAAGGGACTTGCCGATACAGCGCTTCGTACTGCTGACTCGGGATACTTGACCCGTCGTCTTGTTGACGTTGCGCAGGATGTTATTGTCCGTGAAGATGATTGCGGTACCGAAGAGGGTCTTACCGTATTCGATATTAAGGACGGTAACCATATCCTTGAGCCACTCGTAGAGCGTCTTGAGGGCAGATATTTACTCCACGATGCAATTCACCCCGAGACAGGTGAGGTTATCTGGTCTAAGGACGAAATGATGACGGGTGAAGCTGCTCAGGCAATAGTAGATGCAGGAATTGAAAGAATTGAGATTCGTTCCGTTCTTACCTGCCACAGTCACCACGGTGTATGTAAGAAGTGTTACGGACGTAACCTTGCTACTGCTTTACCTGTTACTACTGGTGAGGCTGTAGGTATCGTAGCGGCTCAGTCTATCGGTGAGCCAGGTACACAGCTTACAATGCGTACCTTCCATACCGGTGGTATCGCTTCGACCGAGGATATTACACAGGGTCTTCCCCGTGTTGAGGAATTGTTTGAAGCAAGACGTCCTAAGCGTTGCGGTCTTATCGCTAAGATTGACGGTACTGTTCGTATCGTTGAAGAGAAGAAGAGCAACGTGCTTATAATCACTAATGACGAATTAAAGACCGAGGAAAAGGTTACTATTCCTTACGGTATCAGAGCATTGGTTGCTGACGGTGACTATGTCAAGGCCGGCGATATGCTCATTCCCGGTGCTAAGTATCCGCAGGATATTCTTGAAGCTCAGGGACCCGAGGCTGTTCAGCAGTATATCATTGCTGAAATTCAGAATGCTTACCGTACTCAGGGTGTTGACATCAACGATAAGCACATTGAGGTTATTGTTCGTCAGATGATGAAGAAGCTTCGCATTACCGATCCCGGTTCTACCGATTTGTTGCAGAATGTAAGCTATGAATATAAGGAAATTGCTGATGCAAATGCCGCTGTTCAGGCTCGCATTGACGCAGGCGAAGAAGGACTTCAGAAGGCTACCTATATGGCAACTCTTCTTGGTATTACCAAGGCATCCTTGGCAACCGAATCCTTCCTTTCTGCCGCTTCCTTCCAGGAGACTACACGTGTTCTTACCGAAGCCGCAATCAAGGGCAAGGTTGACCCGCTGTTCGGTCTTAAGGAAAATGTTATTATCGGTAAGCTTGTACCTGCAGGTACAGGTATGAAGTGCGAGGAGATTAACCCCGCCGCCTATAATGAAGAAGAAATCGAGGAAGTTAGCGAAGAATTAGTTTACGCTACTGCTGAGATAACTGAATAATTTAATTAAAACAGAGAATCCGTTCGGATTCTCTGTTTTTTAATGCGTAATTCATAATTCGTAATTCGGAATTATAGGTGTGCCTACGTCATGGTATAGACTATAGTTTGGCGAGTTAAAACCCTGCCTCCCTCTGACGAGGGAGGTGGATTTTTGCGTAGCAAAAAGACGGAGGGAGAGAGTCGAAAAAGAAGTATAATAAAGATTTTCTCTCCCTCAGTCACCTTACGGTGACAGCTCCCTCGTCAGAGGGAGCCGAGAACAAAGCAAAACCAAACTCATTACTAAACTATAATTTGTTTTTACAGCACCTTTGTATTTTAATGAATGTCGCACAAAGCTGGCGTGATCGAGAATACAGTATTTTATTAGTTATTATAAAAATTGAAGTGTAGAACATATTTCGACAAATTTTGATAGACTATATATAGTAGATAGTATAATATATAGTCTAAAATATCCTTATGAAAATTATAAAATATTTTCATAAGGAGTGATAATAATGAATATCACACAGGCTGTCAAAAAACGTTTTGAAGAGTTGTGTTATCAAAGAAAGTTGAATTTTTGTCAATTAGCAAGTATGTCGGGAGTTCCATATACAACAGTAAAATCCATATTTTATAATCAAAGTAAAAATCCCGGTATATCTACCATTAAAAAATTGTGCGATGGACTTGATATTACCATAACAGATTTTTTTGATACCGAGTATTTTAGAAATTTAGAACAAGAAATAAAGTAAAAAATGTCTGTCTCACCTTAATTGGTGTGGCAGACATTTTTGTTTTAGTCAGGCTTAAACGTTAAAGTCTATGCAAGAGCGGGTTTCGGTAAAGGGGCGGACATAGGTATCAGCCGCTTTAACGTGGGCGGGGTGTGTAGCGTAACCCTTTAAAGCTTCTTCGCTTTCGAGTACAGAATATAGCATAACATCTACATTAGAGCTATCGAGCTTTTCGGTCTGTACTTTAATTTCAATAAGTCCCGGTACTACACCTGAAAGGGCTTCAAGTGAAGATTTTATACCTGCTTTTACCTCGTCTGTATTGTGTTCATCCTTTAATTTCCAAAGAATAATATGCTTTACCATAAAAATACTCCTTATTTACACTTTTCCTCTATCGCTTCAACTGCTTTTAAAAGGTAGTCGCCCTCGAAGCGTTCAAATTCGCCGTTGTCAACCATTTGTGCTAAGGATACGTCAATAGGCATTTTACCGAGTAGCGGAACATTTAATTCCTCTGCTACGGTTTCACTGCCTGAGCCGAAAATATTAAAGCTCTTTCCGCAATCGGGGCAGACTACATAGCTCATATTTTCAACAATACCCAAAACGGGAATATTCATCATATCTGCCATATTGTAAGCCTTTTTAACTATCATAGAAACCAAATCCTGAGGGGAAGTGACAATTACCGCACCGTCAAGCGGAATACTCTGGAATACCGTAAGCGGTACGTCACCTGTTCCGGGAGGACAGTCAATAAACAAATAGTCAAGGTCGCCCCATACAACATCGTGCCAGAACTGTTTTACAGCGCCTGCGATTACGGGGCCTCTCCACAAAACGGGGGATTCCTTTTGCTCTAACATTAAGTTTATAGACATAAGCTTAATACCGGTTTTAGTTTCTGCCGGCAGAATACCGATTTCGTTCTGCATAGCACGTGAGTTTATGCCAAAGGTTTTAGGAATTGACGGGCCTGTAATATCAGCATCAAGTATTCCAACCTTGTAGCCTTTTCTCTGCATAAGAACCGCAAGCATTGAAGTAACCATTGACTTACCAACGCCGCCTTTACCGCTTACAACACCGATAACGTGTTTGATGTTGTTGTATTCACCCGTAGGCTCAATTAAACTTTTGGGGTCACGACTGCTGCAATTCTGAGAGCAGGACGAGCAGTTACCCGAACAACCTTGTTTTGTTTCTTCACTCATTTTAAAATCTCCAATCAAATTATATTATATAATAAAGTCCTGACCCTAAAAGGGCAAATTGATTACCTGCAACCTCTAAATACTGATAAACAGGCTCATCGAAGGAGGTAATCTCACGAACCTTATAATTGTTTAGGTTTATTTCTATTATATTTTGCGAATCAAGATTGCAAACCGTAATACAGTCTCCGTTTATGGAAATTGTACGTGGTTTATTAAGTGGCGAATTTGTTCCGCCTCCGATACGCAAATCCTCACGCATAGTAGCTAAATTATAGCTTAATAGTACATTACAGTCGGGATATGCCGCCCAAAGGGTATTGTTGTGCAAAGCAATATCGCTCGGAGCGCAATTTCTGTAGCTTAGCTTTCCCGTCCATATGGAAGTAGAATCGTTATCTACAAGCTGAGCTGTGCCGTCAGGCTGCATAAGGAAAACTTTACCGCTCGGTAAAGTAATGGCTTTGGTTTTTATGTGATTTTCGCAAATAGAAGCAATTGAGCGGTAGTTTGTGCCGAATTTTGTAATCAGATAAATATCATTTTCAACATTGGAAAATCTACCATTGTCAAAGGACAGCATACGGTAAGCAACAAGCACATTTTCGGCATTTGATTCCTTGCAGTAGGAAAAAATTATTCCGTCCTTTAAGGGCAAAACCTCGTATACCTCTCCGTCAAAAATTTTTTTCATATATTTATTGCACCTTTACTATACATTTTTTGTGCCGCTAAAAGTACACCTGCTTTGGCACTGTGGAAATTAAGTCCACCCTGCATCCAAGCAGCATAAGGCGGTCTTATAGGTCCGTCTGCCGACAGTTCTATTGAAGCGCCGAGTGTGAACGCACCTGCCGCCATAATTACGGGGTCTGTATATCCCGGCATATCCCAAGGCTCGGGTACTACAAAGGAATCAACCGGTGCTCCCGACTGCATTCCCTGACAGAAAGCTACAAGTCCCTCGGCAGAGCCTAAGGTTACACACTGAATTATGTCGCCCCTTGTCTCGTATGATGACGGTGTTACGCTAAAGCCTAAAAGCTCGAACAAAGCGGCGGTATAAACGGCGGTTTTTACGGCTTCACCCACAACGTGCGGCGCAGAAAACAGTCCCATATAAAGCTCTCTGCTGTGACCAAGCGTTGCTCCTACCTCTTTTCCAACACCGGGGCAGGTAAGACGCATTGCGCATTTTTCTATTAAATCTTTTCTGCCTGCAATATATCCTCCCGTAGGTGCAATTCCGCCACCGGGATTTTTAATAAGCGAGCCTGCAACAAGGTCAGCACCAACCTCGCAGGGCTCCTGCTTTTGAACAAATTCACCGTAGCAGTTGTCAACCATTATAATACTGTCGGGCGATACATCCCTTACGGCATCGCAAAGATCTTTTATATCCTCAATTTTAAGGCTCGGGCGTGTAGAATAGCCACGTGAACGCTGTATATAAGCCATTTTAGGTTGCTTTTCTTTTAAAACACTCTTGATTTTCTCAATGTCGGGCATACCGTCGGCTTTTAAATCGACCTGAGCATATTTAACCCCGAAATCGGCAAGTGAGCCGTCGGTTACCTCGTCTATTCCAAAAACACCCGTTATAGTGTCATACGGTCTGCCGGTAATGCTTATTACGGTGTCACCGGGGCGTAAAATTCCGAAAAGGGCAACCGTTAAGGTATGAGTACCGCTTACAAAGCTGTGGCGCATTAAAGCATCCTCTGCTCCCATACAGTCAGCCATAACTCTTTCGAGAATTTCTCTGCCACGGTCATCGTAGCCATATCCCGTAGATGCTCCAAAATAGGATTCGCTAACCCCGTTATTTATAAAAGCCGACAAAACCTTTAATTGATTGAATTCGGTAATATCATCAATTTTTTCAAACTGTTCACTACATTTTTCGAGTGCAGTTTTATCAAATTGCATCAGCTTTTCATCAATATTGAAAAAATTATTTATATTCATCATTTTTCACCCAATATCCTGCAAAGTACAGGAATTCAAATCCGTTTTTTTCGTAAAATCCTTTAACTTTATCCCTGCAACAGACTAAAAATTGTCTGCCGTAATTTTTATTAAGTATTCCTTTTAGTGCAACCGAGCCGTAGCCCTTTTCCTTTGCGGCAATGCCGTTTATTATGGCGAAGTCACCGCAATTAAAGCTTATAGCGGCACACTTGTTTTTAAGTGCGAAATAATCCGCAGTTCCCATATTAAGTCTGTGGCAGTAATCAACCGCAAAATACGGATATTCGGGCAGAGAAAGCCCCTCAACATCTAAAAGTGAATAAATTTCATCACTTTTTAAAGTATCACTTTTGGTATCCGACTTAATATCGGCATATCGGTATACAACATTTATCCGTTCTTTCGGTACTTTATCTATTGCACACAAGGTGTCATAATCGCTGTAAATGCAGGCGGGCGAGAGTATATTGACAAAATCCTTTAATTCGTCACAGTCTGCGCCGTTATTAAAGATAATCATATTTCCGTCTGTCATAGAAATTACGGCTTTATTATCATTCTGCACCCAGAAAAGCACCTTATTATCGTTTTTATATGCGTCAAATAGACATTTGATTTTTACAAGCTCGGCATTTAACTTATAAATTCTCGGCAATCTGTTTACAAGCGAAATCACTTTTTATCACCGTCACAAATATAGCTGAGCATATACTTTGCGAGCTTTAAAAGATTTTCGCAATCGGTTTTGCTTGCTATGCTCGAAGCGGTATGAATATATCTGCAAGGAACAGAAAGGGCAATTGTGCGCACGCCCTCACGGCTTAAATGCACAGCGCCCGAATTATTTCCGCCCGATACTGCCGCTTTTGGTTGACAGCAAATACCGGAATTCAATGCCGCTTTATAATATTCTCGGTCATAAACGGTGGCTCTGTCCATAAACGAAACTGCAACAC
This sequence comes from Acutalibacteraceae bacterium, assembly GCA_045540835.1. Classification (GTDB taxonomy): domain Bacteria; phylum Bacillota; class Clostridia; order Oscillospirales; family Acutalibacteraceae; genus UBA737. The sequence continues at coordinate 6,459 of JAZQHX010000088.1, forward strand.
CTTGTCCTAACCTGCAAACCTGCTCGCTTTCTCCCACATCTGCAATGTCGGCGGCGGTAGTACCCTCTAACACTATTGCGCAATCGGGGTTTATAGCATAGCTTGAAACCTTTGCTCCCCGCAGTCCAACCTCCTCCTGAACCGAGAAAGAGGCATAAAAATCGTATTCGCTTTCATTTTTAATAAGCGAAATAAGTGCGGCACAGCCTATACGGTCATCAATTGCTTTTGAGATTATATAATCTTCGTTTTCTCTGTATTCTCCGCAAATTACCGCACGGTCGCCTAAAGCTATTTTTTCTTCGGCTTGCTTTTGGTTTTTGGCACCTATATCTATATAAAAGCTGTCTGCCTTGGGGGCTTTTTTCTTTTCGTCAGCGGAGAGTAAATGAACGGGTTTCCCACAAATTATGCCGTATATTTCGCCATTTAATTTCACTTTTCTGAACATAAGTGATGACGCTTCAATACCGCCAACAGTTTTAAATTTTAAAAATCCGTCTGAAGTAACACTTGTTATAATAAGTCCAACCTCGTCCATGTGCGCATCAAGCATCACTTTGCGTGCAGGCTTGTTTTTACCCTTTTTAAAGGCAATTATATTACCTAAATTATCGGTTTTCCAGTCACAAAATCCGTCAATTTCGGAAATTATAAAATCTCGTACGGTCTTTTCATCACCTGAAGTACCGTCAATATTGCAAAGCTTCCCGAGCAAATCAAGCATTCATTACACCCCCGGACAAAATATACTTAACAAGAATATCGCAAACCGATTCCAAATCCTTAATATCTAAAATCTCGTTAGGTGTATGCATATTGCGAAGTGGTATTGATAAGGTGCAGGTGCGAACACCCTCTTTTGTAATGCTTATCATATCGGCATTAGTACCCGTTGTACTGCCCATAACCTCGGTCTGATAAGGAATGTTATTTTCTTTCGCAGTATTTATAAGTCTTTTACTGATTTCCTTATCGAGTGTGGGTGAAATACCAATCATACCGCCCTCTCCTAATTTTCCGCATTCGTCGGGCGCAATACCAATACCGTCACCAAAGCTTACATCTACGGCTATTGCTTCCTGCGGTGCGGTTTTAAAGGCGGCAGTTCTTATACCCCTGAGACCTAACTCTTCACCGTCACTAAGGCAGAAAACAACCGTAACGGGAAGTTTTTTATCTGATAAACGGCGGGCAACCTCTATAAGGCAGGCAACTGCGGCACGGTCGTCAAAAGATGCACCGCTTAATCTTCCGCCTAAAAGTTCCGCAGGAGCAGAACAGAAGGTCACATAGTCACCGACTAAAATCATATCTTTAGCTTTCTTACCTAAGGCGGTATCAAGCTTTATTTTACTAATATCGGAAAAATCCTCGTCCCCCTTTGATAGATGGGGAGGGGTTGCGGTGAAAACGGCAGGGATTTCTTCTTTGCCGTGAACTGTAACCCGCATGGACGGCAGCATTCTTATGTCAATACCGCCTGAATTCGTCACGGTCAAAAATCCGTTTTCATCAACGTCGGTTACAACCATTGCAATCTGGTCTATGTGAGCGTCAAGCATAATTGTGTAATCGCTTTCGCCCTTGATTTTTCCAATCAGGTTTAATTTGTCACATCTTTCGGTCGTTACATATTCTCCGAGCATTTTCTCGGCTAAATCTCTCGCATTTGTTATGTTTCCTACCGATACTGTGTCTGACAGCGCAAAAAGTATATCCTTGATATTCATTACAGATTATTCACCAGTTCTTTAAAATAATTTCCTCTTGCGGCAAAATTCGGGAAGCAGTCAAAGCTCGCACAAGCAGGGGAAAGACTTACAATATCGCCTTGCTTTGCAGTAGCGTGAGCCTTTTCTACCGCTTCTTTTATATCCTTGACTCTTATAATTTCGGGAGTGCCGTTGTAGTTCTTATCAGCTCTTACTGCGGTTTCAATTTTGTCGGCTGTATCACCGCAAAGGTAAAGCTTTTCAACCTTTTCGAGAATATACGGCACCATAGGCTCAAACGGAATATGCTTATCGTATCCGCCAGCAATAAGATGTATTTTGCGGTCAAAGGCTTTAAGCCCTGCAATGGTCCTTGTCGGACTTGACGCAATTGAATCGTTATAGTATTTAACCCCACCGACTTCACGTACAAATTCTATTCGGTGCTCTACTCCGCCAAACTCCTTAGCTACCTTACGGATAGAATCTACTCCAACATAGCCCCATACAGCGGTAATGGCGGTCAGGTAATTTGCAACGTTATGGTCGCCTATAATTGCGATTTCTTTACGATTCATAATCGGAACGTCCATATTGCGGTATGCCATATGAAGGTTACCGTCATTATCAAGCCAAGCTCCGTTATTAAGCTGTCTCTCCATACTAAAGCCTAAGGATTGACCTCTTACATCCTTTCGGAAGCTTTCGGTAATGGAATTGTCACGGTTTAAAACGGTACGTGAAAATGCGTTTTGATGCATTATAATATTTTTCTTGGCTTCAACATATTCGTCCATATCCTTATGAACGTCCAAATGGTTAGGCGCTACGTTTGTAACAACCGCAATGTCGGGGCTTTTTCGCATAGAAATAAGCTGGAAGGAGGAAAGCTCCACTACAACATAATCGTCGGCAGTAATGTTTTCTATTTCGGGCAACAGCGGTTTTCCTATGTTTCCGCCTACAAATACACGTTTACCCTCGGCTTCAAGCATTTTTGCAATAAGGGTGGTGGTTGTGGTTTTACCGTCCGAGCCCGTAACTGCAAAAATTGTAGCAGGACATAAATCAAAAAATACCTCCATTTCGCTCGTTACGGCTATGCCTTTTTTGCGTGCCGCATCAAGCTCGGGCAAATTCCAGTTCATACCGGGAGTACGGAAGATAATATCAACCTCTAAGTTGTCTAAATATCCGTCACCAAGTCTCAGTTCTGCGCCGGCCTTTTCAATCTGGTCGGCAACCTCACCTAAAAGGTTACGTGTTCTCTTATCGCAGGCATAAACCTTTGCGCCCTTGTTTAAAAAATTAAGTATAAGCGGTGTGTTACTTACACCTATTCCGCACATAGCAATTTTTTTACCCTTTATCTGCTGGAAAAACTGTTTACAGTCCATAAATAATAAGCCTCCTTAAAAGCACAATACACTACATAATACATTATTCTATATTATATCAATTGTTGGTGAAACACAAGGTGTTTCTGTATGTGATGTTCACATACAATTTGCATGAATGCAAATTCCAACATTGATGAAATTATAAGTTGCTTGTCAATAATTTATTGACAAGCGGTAAATGTATTTACCGAAAAACAATAATTATTGTTTTTCAACTACTTATAATTATACTGAAATTATTTCCAAATATCAATACAATAAAAGCATATTTTTACAATACAAACCAAATTGATTCTAAAATTTCTTACTTTGAAGTGCCAATTCGGTTTTGTATATTTCCTGCATTGCCAATTTATCCGAATTTACAACGATATATGTATATATTGAATCAAGGATTGCAAGCTGTGCTATACGTGAAGACATTGCAAGAATTGAATGTTGGGTTTCACGGGCTTGGGTGAAAAGCGCATAGTCGCAAGCCTTTACAATAGGGGAAGTGCCGTAATTGGTGATGCAAACGGTTGTAGCTCCACCGATTTTTGAAAGCTGTAAGGCGTCTACTATATCTTTGGACGAGCCCGAATGTGAAATGCCTATAACCACACTTTTGCGGTCTAAGTGGGTAGCAATAATCGCTTGCATATGGTTGTCACAGCAGGCCTGAGCATTGAATCCCAAACGCAAAAATTTATGTGCGGCGTCCTGCGCTATTGCGGCAGAGTTTCCAAGCCCGAAAACCACTATCCGTTTTGAATTTATTATAGCTTTAGCTACAAGCGTCAGCGTTTCGCTGTCAAGCACGCTTTCGGTATTAGAGAGTGCTACTGATATATCCTGCACTCGTTTTTTAAAAATTTCGTGACAACTGTCCTCACGGGTGATTTCCTCACTTACCGATGAAGCGGCGCTCATTTCGCCTACAATTCCGATTTTAAGCGACTGATACCCGTCAAAGCCAATTCTGCGTGCAAAACGCACGACCGTTGCATCACCGCAACCACACTTTTCCGCAAAATCACTGATAGAAGCGCTGATTATATCCTGAGTGTTTTCGAGTATGTAATCGGCAATCTTTTTTTCGGCTGGCCCCATTTGTGGGCGTAAAAACCGTATTTTGTGTATAATTGATTCCATTGTATGCTCCTAAATGAAAATTATTTTCATTATTTTAACATATTTCTAAAAAAAATTCAACAAAAGTGAAATATTTTTTCAAAAACTTGTTGCTAAGAATATGTATTTTTGGTATTCTATATTTGTAGTATTTTGCAAAAAAATAAGCAAAAGGGGAGTATTAAATGTTAGATTACAAAGTAAAAATCGGTCTTGTAGCTATGAGACGTAACACGACCGACCGCCCGAAAGGCACATTCCTTACCTGGTATTCTGCAGAGCAACGTGGTAAAAAGTTTGTGGATTATATTGAAGAAAATTTCACAAACGAAAACGTAAGCTTTGTTGACAACAAGGGTATAGGTATAGAAAATCTCGTTTTTGATGATGCTTCTGCCAAAGAGGTTGTTGAGCGTTTCAAAAACGAAAATGTTGATGCGGTTATGATTATAAACTGCAACTTCGGTAATGAAGAAGCAGCGGCTGATATTGCACAAGCTCTCGGAAAACCCGTACTGTTGTGGGCTCCTTTGGATGACGAATATTATGTAGACGGTATGCGTCCTACCGATTCCCAGTGCGGACTTTTCGGTGTTTCCCGTCAGATGCAGCGTTATCACATTCCTTTTTCTCACCTGCCTTGCTGCAGAGTAGAAAGTGATGAATTCAAAGAGGGCTTTGAAAGTTTCACAAGAGTTGTATGTATGGTTAAAAACTTCAAGGGTATGCGTATCGGTCAGGTAGGCGCACGTCCTGCACCCTTCTTCTCGGTTATCTGGAATGAGGGCGAGCTTATGGAGAAGTTTGGTGTTAAGATTATACCGATTAACTTTGCTATTATTGAGCAGAGAATGAAGACTGCTGAAACTGACTATGCCGACGAAATTGCCGAGTATGAGCAGTATTTCCTTACAAATTACGAGCTTGACGACCTGACACCCAAATACATAAAGCCTATGGCTACAATGACCGCTATGTATAAGCATCTGTTTGAGGAATTCAATCTTGATGTTATTTCGGCTGAGTGCTGGACTGCTACTCCCGTTATGTTTGACGGTTTAGCTCCTTGTGCACTTTACGGACTGCTTAACGAAATGGGTTATATGATTTCTTGCGAGAGTGATATTCACTGCGCTTTGACTATGGCACTTCTCAAGTGTGCAACATTAGGCAAGGGCAGACCGCTTTTCGGTGAGTTTACAGTACGTCACCCCGAAAATAAGAATGCCGAGCTTTTATGGCATTGCGGACCTTTCCCCGTATCCGAAATGGCAGAGGATACAAAGGCACGTTTAGTTAATCAGCGTGCTTGGCTTAGAGGTAAAGACGGTACATATACAGTAGCACGTATTGACCAGGAGCATGGCGACTATATGATTCTGCCGTTACTTTGCAAGACTACAGAAGGTCCTCAGACACACGGTACATACATCTGGGGCGAGTTTGAGGATTTGCAGGCGGTTGAGGACAGACTTATTGACGGACCGTACATTCACCACTTTGTAGAAATGCAGGGTGACTACAGAAAAGAAATTAAAGAATTCTGTAAATACTTCGGAAACCTTAAGGTTGACGAAAGCGTTAAATAATAAATAATTTTAAAGGAGATATAAAAATGCAAATTCAGATGAACGATTTTTTATTCGCAATGATTCTGACCGAGCTTGAAGGTGCAGTAGGTATTGGAAACTGCTCTACACGTCAGATTGATAAGGTGACACATAGTGTTGACTACTACTGGCTTTCCCGTATGTGGGCAGACCGTGGTTGCCGTATGCCCGAGGCTGACATTGTTGTATGCCCCGAGAATGCACAGGAAGTTTCAAAGGTATTAAAGATTGCTAACTACTATAAGCTCCCCGTTACTACCTGGGGCGCAGGCGGCGGTACTCAGGGTGGTGCTATCCCTGTTGCAGGCGGTATTATTCTTGATACCAAGAGAATGAACAAGATTTACGAGGCTAACACCGAGGGTATGTACATAGAGTGCGGTACCGGTGCTATCTATAAGCACATTGAGT
>JAZQHX010000089.1:0-11224 GCA_045540835.1 Acutalibacteraceae bacterium
GTGCAAACTTTTATAATTATTCTTTCTATACAATTGAGAATATTTCTTCAATTTATAATTTAACCGACAATAAAAGGGATATAAATCACAAACTTCTTGAAAGCCTTAACAGCTTGCTTGATTACTGTGATGAAAATAGTGTAAAGGCGGTTTTCGTCACTGCTCCAAGGGCTGAGGAAATACAGAACATTGAAAAAATAAATACAGTAAATGAAATTATTAAGTCTCGTGGGTATCCGACAATAAATATCCTTGAGAATTACAAGGATTTAAACTTGGATTTGACTCAGGATTATTATAATAACAATCACACAAACATCCACGGTTCGATAAAATACACTCAGTATGTATCCGAATATCTTATTGAAAATTACGGTTTTAAGGACAAGCGTAATGATGCAAGATTTTCAAAATGGAATGAAGGCTATAAAGAATATGAAAAGCTTATGAAGCCTTATGTGTTGGATTTTGAATTCGATTCCGTTTATAGAAATTTTGGATTGCAGACTCCTGATAATATTAAGGTTGTAAATACTGATTCTGCTATTTCAGTGACCTGGAACAAAAGCGAGAAGGCTGACAGTTATGTTGTTTTCAGAAAGCATGGAATGGGTTCGGCCTGGAGAGAAATGGGTACGTCCTATAATACATCTTTTAATGATACCAATATAAAACAAGATAAGAATTATTATTATACGGTTGTTCCTTTTACCGTTAAAGACGGTGAACGATACTACGGAAATTATTTATATAAAGGTATATATATTAGGTCATAGGAACTAACTTTTCAAAAATAAAGGAAAGAGAATTTAAAATGAGTTATCAATCGTTTAGTTTTTTACTGTTTACAGCGGTGGTGCTGTTTGCGTATTATTTGTTTGGTAAAAAATTACAGCCCTTTGTATTAGCGGCGGCAAACCTTGCTTTTTATGTTATAGCAGGGGTAAAGTATTTGCCTTTTATACTTGTAACAATGATTGCAACCTTTGTGGCAGGCAGAATGATTTCTTCTGTTTACGATAAGGCAGACGAACAGCTTAAAGCCTGCACTGAAGCGAGTGAAAAGAAAGCTTTAAGAGCCAAGGCTAAAGCAAAGTCCAAAAAGATACTTTTACTCTCACTTTTTGTAGCGGTTGGTCTTTTGGCAGTATGTAAGTACACTAAATTTGCAATAAGCAATGTCAATATGTTGCTTTCGGCTATGGGTGTAAAAGAAATTTCAATGTTTAAAATGATAATGCCGTTAGGTGTTTCGTTCTATACATTTATGGCTTTAAGCTATGTGCTTGATATTTACTGGAAACGTTATAAGGCCGAAAAGAATTTCTTGTATTATGCGGTTTATCTTTCTTACTTCCCGCACGTTGTACAAGGTCCTATTGACCGTTTTAATGAGTTTAAAGACCAGATTAAGGACGGCGTTTCATTTAATTATGATAATATAACCTATGGCGCACAGTTGGCACTTTGGGGATTTTTCAAAAAGCTTGTAATTGCGGACAGACTTAATATTTTTGTTTCCGCTGTTATTGATAACTGGAAAGACTATGACGGTATTATTATAATGGCTGCAATTGCCGTTTATTCGATTCAGATATATGCCGATTTTTCAGGTTGTATTGATATAGTATCGGGTGTATCCGAAATGTTCGGAATTAAGCTTCGCAAAAACTTTAACCACCCGTATTTTTCAAAAACAATGCCCGAATTCTGGAGAAGATGGCATATTTCACTGCAAGAATGGTTCAAGGATTATATTTATTACCCCGTATCAACCTCTGCATTAACCAAAAAGGTTAAGAAATACTATAAGAATAAGGGTAAGAAAAGAAGCGAGGAGTTATTTGCGTCCTGCTTCCCCGTATTGGTTGTTTGGCTTATTACAGGTATTTGGCACGGTGCTGCGTGGATGTATGTTGCGTGGGGAATGTTCCATGCTACATTGCTAATAGGAAGTCGTGTGTTTGAGCCTGTATTTGCTTGGATAAATAAGGTTTTGCATATTGATACCGATAATTTCGGTTGGCATCTATGGCAGATGCTGCGTACTTTTATTCTTTGCTGTATAGGTCGTATTTTCTTCAGAGCCAGCGGACTAATGAATGCTATTGAGCTTATAAAAAAGATGGTAACACAGCTTTCTTTCAGTTCAATACTAAACAAGGAAATTATAGCATCAACCGGAGTTGGATTAACCGATATAGTAATTTCTGCGGCGGCAATTTTTGTATTGCTTGTGGTTGATATTATGCAGGAGCATATGAAGGTAAGGGAGACCTTGGCAAAACAAAACCTTATTTTCAGATGGATTATTATTTATATAGCACTGTTTGCAGTAATAATTTTCGGAATTTACGGTCCGGGATATAGCGCAAGTAGTTTTATATATGAACAATTTTAATTAGAAAAGGAAGTAAATTTTATGGAACAACTTAAAGAAATGCTTAAAGAGAAATACCCCAATATTGATTTTGATAATGAGAAAAGTCTCGTTTCGGGCGGTATTCTCGACTCGTTGGACGTTGTAGCAATTATTGCCGAAATTGAGGATATGTTTGATATTTCAGTAACTATGGAGTATATTCAGCCCACATACTTTGAATCGGTTGAGACTATGTGGGAAATGGTGGAGGAGCTTCAATGAGAAACTGGAAAAGACTGGTTTTAACTCTAACAGGACCTTTGCTCTTTTTCCTTTTGTATGCTTTTTTACCTACCGACGTTTTAGGATCCCGTGCCGCAAACGGTGCGTTGGGCACAGTCGCCTGGATGGCATTCTGGTGGATTACGGGTGTAGTTGATTATGCTGTAACTGCCTTTGTACCGATTGCTGTAAATGCTGTTTTCGGTATAACCGATATGTCAACCATTATTTCAAATTATGCCTCTGAAACAATCCTTTTGTTGCTCGGTGCCTCAATTCTTACCGCTTCTTGGGAAGAAACAGGACTTGACAGACGTATTGCCGCTAAGTTTTTATCACTTATCGGAAGTAAGGTAAGACTTCAGGTTGTTTTCTGGTTTATACTTTGTGCTTTGCTGTCGGCGATACTTCCAAATGCAGTAGTTTGTGCGGCTATGACTCCTATTGCCGTTTCAATGCTTAAATATGCAGGCGAGGGTGAAATTTCAAAAAGCCGTATAGGCTCACTTTTGCTTTTAACCATCGCTTATGCTACCGGTGTCGGCGGATTAGCTTCCCCATTAGGAGGAGCTATGAACCTTGTAACGGTCGATTATCTTCAGGAATTGACCGGCAAAGAATATATGTATACCTCTTGGGTTATAAGATTCTTGCCGATTATGATTGTACTTATTGCAAGCAATATTGTTATGCTGCTTATAGGCACTAAAAAGACAGATGAGCTTGGCGGTTCTAAGGAGTATTTCAAGGAACAGTACCGTACAATGCCACCAATGAAAACTACCGAACTCTGGTCGCTTATTTTATTCCTTGTAGCTACTGCGCTTTCCTTTACACGTCAGCTATACCAGGATTTATTACCCGGTTTAAAACCCGCTTACGTATTTATTATATGTGCAATACTTTCCTTCTTTATTACCGAAAAGGACGGTACACGTATAATGACCTGGAAAAATACCCAGAAAAAAATTGTCTGGGATTTGATTTACGTATTTGCAGGCGGTCTGGCTTTGGGTACGCTTATTAACGGTAGCGGTGCGGCTAAAGCTCTTGGCGATATAGTTGCCAATGCCGATTTGGGCGGCGGATTCCTGCTTGTGCTGATTATTGTTACACTTACACTTTTACTGTCAGACGTTACAAGTAATACCGCAACGGCTGCGGTTGCAATTCCTATTGTTATAAGTATCGTAAAAGGAATAGGGGAGAATCCGATTCCTTATATTTACATAGCATCTATTGGTGTTAACCTTTCATATATGTTGCCTACTTCTATCAGAGCAATCCCCGTAGGTTACGGCTTAGAGCCTAAGTATATGCTTAAAAAGGGTATGCCGATAACCATAGTTGTAATCGCACTTATGAGTGTTTTAGGATACTTATTGTTAAAATTCTGGCCTGCTTTCAGTACGGTTTAAAGGAGATAATTTATGTACGGTTCTATTGTTGAAGCTGTTTTAGAGTATGCGTCTATTCAGCCTGATAAGCTTTGTCTTGCTGATGATAATATAAAGGTCACTTACAGCGAATATGCCGATAAAATTTTAAAATTTGCGTCATATCTTTCGAATAACGGTATTAAGAGGAATGACAAGGTGGTAGTTGAGGCTTGTCAGACCGTTGATTACCTTGCGATAGAGTTAGCTTTGCAGCTTTTAGGTGCTGTTTTTGTACCCGTTGAGCATAATTGTGCGGCAGAGAAAATCAAAGCCTTCGCATTAAGGGCAGAAGCTACGGCTGTAATTGCAACTAAAGATAACGATTTTGGTACAGAGTATTTTTATTCCTTCGATAATATATCCGAGAATGCAGACAAGGCAGAAAAATACATTGTAACTGAATATCCTGATACCAATTCAATAAGCGAAATTCTTTTCAGTACCGGCACTACTGGTAAGGAAAAGGGAATTATTATTACCCACGCTAACGATATTGCTTTGGCTGAAAACGTGCTTTACGGAGTTAAAATGGAGAAGGACAATGTTGAAATGATTCCGTCTCCTATGAACCATTCGCACGGACTTCGCAGATACTATGCCAATATGTTTAACGGCTCAACCGTTATATTACTGGGTAGTGTTATGAACGTTAAACAGTTTTTCTTCAATATGGATACATACGGTGTAAATTCGCTCGATTTAGTGCCTACTGCACTTTCTGTGCTTTTGAAGCTTACCAAAAACAAATTCAGCGAGTATGCCGATAAAATCCGTTACATACAGTTCGGTGCGGCTCCTATGATGGACAGCGATAAGGCGGCTATCCGTGCATTGCTTCCAAAAACAAGGCTTTATAATTTCTACGGCAGTACAGAAAGCGGTTGTATTTGTATTTATGATTTTAACCGTGACGATGAAAAGAAAAGCTGTATAGGAAAGCCAGCATACAATGCGCAGATTGTAATAGTTGACGATGACCGCAATCCGATAAATTCTTCAAAGGATAACACGGGTCTGCTTTCAAGTAAGGGTAAAATGAATATGCCCGGATACTGGCAGGACGAGGAGGAAACCGCAAAGGCTTTGGCTGACGGTGTTGTTTACTCCAATGACGTTGCCTATTTTGATGAGGACGGAGATATTATTCTTCTCGGTCGCAGAGGTGACGTTATAAACGTGGGCGGCAACAAGGTTTCTCCTGATGAAATTGAGGACGTTGCAAAGAAAATGGACTGCATAGAGGATTGTGGTGTAATTCCGGTTGAGGATAAGTTTAAAGGACACGTTCCGAAACTTATTGTTCAGCTTAAAAAGGGTGCTGAGTTTGACCCGATTGCAATCCGTAGCTTTTTAAGTGCTAATTTAGAGCCTTATAAGGTTCCTGCATTTATTGAAACTATTGATTTAATTCCTCGTAGCTTTAATGGAAAGCTTTTGCGCAAAAATTTGAAGTAAAATTTAAAAGACCTACTGCTAAAAAATATGCAGTAGGTCTTTTCGCAACTATAGGTTGCGTGAAAAATCAAGGTCGGCTTTGTTGAAAGAATCAATTAAATGTTGTATTATACTAAAAGATATTTTTATTCATCATATCTGTTCTGAATTGGGTAGGGGAAATTCCGTAATATTTTGAAAAGGTCTTTGAGAAGTAGTTTTGATCATAAAAACCACATTCATTTGCTATTTCTTTTATTGATTTACGACTTTTTTCGAGCATTTCTCTGGATTTCTCCAACCGTATTTTGCAAATGTATGACATTATCGACATTTTATATTCTTTTTTGAAAGAATTTGTCAATGTAGCATTGCAACATTCAAACTTTTGTGATAAAATAGATAGAGTGATTTTATCCTGAAAATTTCGGTTGATATATTCTGCAACAAGCTTTGCTAACTTTTCTGTTGGTGCAAATAGCTTGTTTGTCCCGGTAAGATATTCTGCCAAAACCGTCATAATGTTTATGTAGGAGTATATAAGCTCACGGTCGATTGATTTTACCTTTGCGGTAAGTGCTTCGGCTTTTTGCCTGTCTCCTAAAATCTCGGTAGCACTGTTTAGTATATTGGTTTTTGTGTTTGGGTCTGTATCGCATATCTGTCCCATCATAAGGTAGCCTGATACCGAGCCGTAATGATAAATCGGTGCTACGGCTTCATAAAGACCACGGCGGCATTTGTAAACGAATACCTTACCACTCTGTTTGGCCTTTAAAAAGGCGGCGCTGTCGTTTCGCACGCAGTCTGCAAATATCTTTTTATCCTGCTGTATTGCTTTGCAAAAGGGTGTCGGGCTATGCGGATAGGAGTATATTTCGTTGAATTCAGCATCGTGAATTGAAATACGTATTCCTGATATATCATGGAAATCTTTTAGTATAGAATTTATTTCAATATCTTTTGTCATGTTTTTCCCCCTGCGGCTGTTGCTGCGGTTAGTAAAATTTGATGTTTTATCATATTATACTAACAATAATAATATTTTATATAGAATTCGTCAAGTAGAAATTATATAATTCTTGTATAATTTATCGTTTTGAAAGGCGGTTCTTGAAATGAGGAAGGCAAACTTGGATCAAATATCAAATGCAGTAAACAATTTCAGACTGGAAGGCACTATAAGAGGCTGTATCCCTTACGGAAACGGTCACATCAATGACACCTTTATGGTAGTATGTGAGGATGACAGCGGAGCTGAACGTAAGTACATTCTGCAAGCAGTTAATAACAATGTTTTTAAAGAGCCACGCAAGGTTATGGAAAACATTGAAAAGGTTACTGAGTACATAAGAAAAATTGCCGATGATGAGCGTGAGGTTCTTCATTTTGTGCACACCTTTAATGACACAATTTATTACGAGGATAAGCACGGCTATTTTTGGCGTATGTATGAGTTTGTTGAGGCTATTTGTCTTGACAGACCTAATCTTGAGGAGTTCTATGAGTGCGCTGTAGCTTTCGGAAAATTCCAGAGACTTTTGAGTGATTTCCCTGCAAGTGATTTACATGAGACTATTCCGGATTTCCATAATACTCCTGTCAGATATGAAAATTTCAGAAAATCGGTTAGCGACAATAAATCCGGCAGAGCAGACAGAGTGCTTAATGAAATAGAGTTTGTTGATAATCGTAAGGATTTTTATTCTGTACTTATTGATGCTAATAAAGAGGGTAAATTACCGCTCAGAGTAAGCCATAACGATACAAAATCTAATAACGTTATGCTTGATTCAGAAGAGCATAAGGCACTTTGTGTTATCGACCTTGATACCATTATGCCCGGTTTTTCGGTAACCGACTTTGGTGACGCAATCCGCTTCGGTGCATCTACTGCGGCAGAGGACGAAATGGATTTGAACAAGGTTCATTTTGATATTGAAAAATTCCGTGCATACACTAAAGGCTTTATTGCAGGCTGTGGCGGTCAGTTACCTAAAGAGGAAATTATGTTACTGCCCGAAGGCGCTAAAATGATGACTATTGAGTGTGGTATGCGCTTCTTAGCTGACTATATTGACGGTGATACATATTTTAAAACCGCATATAAAGAGCACAATCTTGTTCGTTGCCGTACACAACTTAAGCTTGTTGCTGAAATGGAAGAGCAATGGGACGAAATGAAGAAGATTGTAAAGGAATATTGCGAGGAGGCTTAAATTGATGCAAAAGGATATTACTTTAGTTGTAATGGCGGCAGGTATGGGAAGCCGTTTCGGCGGCTTAAAGCAGATAGAGCCCATAGGACCCAAAGGTGAGGTTTTACTCGATTTTTCTGTATTTGATGCAGTAAAAGCCGGCTTTACAAAGGTTGTATTTGTAATCAAGCACGCTATTGAAGATGATTTCAAGGCAATGGTTGGAAAACGCATTGCAAACCGAGTTAAGGTTGAGTATGTTTTCCAGGAAACCGATGCTTTACCCGAAGGGTATGAATGTCCCAAAGACCGCACTAAGCCTTGGGGTACAGCCCACGCAATTTTGTGCTGTAAAGAGGTTGTAAAAGAGCCTTTTGCAGTTGTAAATGCTGACGATTTTTATGGCAGAAGTGCCTTTGTTAAAATGGCTGAATTCCTTAAAGCGGATAATAATGACTACTGTATGGTTGGCTTCCGCCTTTGCAATACACTTACCGAAAACGGATATGTTTCCCGTGGTGTTTGTGAGACTGAAAACGGCGAGCTTAAAACCGTAACCGAAAGGACTAAGATTGCCGACTGTAAATATACAGAGGATGACGGTAATACCTGGACCGAGTTATCCCCTCAAACGGTTGTATCAATGAATTTATGGGGCTTCCGTCCTGACATTTTCACATATATTGAAGACGGCTTTAAAAAGTTCCTTGATACACGCATAAATGAAGCAAAATCTGAATATTATTTACCCAGTGTTGTATCTTCGCTTATCGAAAACGGTGAAAAATCCGTTAAGGTGCTTGTAGCTGAGGATAAGTGGTACGGTGTTACATACAAAGAGGATAAGCAGACCGTTGTTGATGCTATGCAAAATTTGATTGACGACGGAGTATATGAAGGTTTGTAATTTTTTTAAAAGGAGCATACAAAAATGAATTTCATTACTGTAAAAAACTATGAAGAACTCAGCAAAAAGGCTGCCGATATTATTGCCGCTCAGGTAATTGTTAAGCCCGATTGCGTTTTAGGTCTTGCTACGGGTTCATCACCTGTAGGTGCATACAAGAACCTCATTGAAAAGAACGTAAACGGTGAGCTTGATTTTTCGGCTGTTACTTCTGTGAATCTTGATGAGTATGTAGGGCTTGACGGTTCTCACGACCAGAGCTATCGTTATTTTATGAACGATAATCTTTTCAATCACATCAATATTGATAAGGCTAAAACCTTTGTTCCTAACGGTTGTGCTGATGACCTTAAGGCTGAGGGTGAAGCTTATGACAAAATGATAAAGGCTTTAGGGGGAATTGATTTACAGCTTTTAGGTATAGGACTTGACGGTCATATCGGATTCAATGAGCCTGACGAATTCTTTACCGCCGCTACTCACGAGGTTGTACTTGATGAATCCACCATTGAAGCAAATTCTCGCTTTTTTGCAAGTAAGGATGATGTACCCAAGACCGCTATTACAATGGGTATGATGTCTATAATGCAGGCTAAAAAGGTACTTCTTATCGCTAACGGTGCCGCTAAAAAGGAAATTGTTGAAAAGTCTTTCTTTGGACCGATTACACCTATGGTTCCTGCTTCAATTCTTCAGTTGCATCCTGATCTTACTGTTATTTACAGCGAGAATTAAGCTGTACTAAATAGAATGTTAAAAAAGGGGATTAAAAAATGAGTAAAGAGAAAAAAGGATTTTTTGCCGAATTCAGAGAATTTATAATGCGTGGCAATGTGCTCGATATGGCAATAGGTGTTGTTATTGCTACGGCTTTCGGTAAGATTACAAACGCACTTGTTAACAACATTATTATGCCGATTATCGGTATGCTGATAGGTGACATTGACCTTTCAAAATGGGATATTACTATTTCGGACGCTGTAATGGCGGCTGACGGTGTAACTGTTGAAAAAGAAGCAGTAGTTATTGGAATAGGCGCATTACTTGTTACTATAATTGATTTTATCATTATTGCTTTTGCTATATTTGTATTTATTAAAATATTCAATAAGGCAAAGGAAATCTCCGAAGCAAAGCTATTCAAGAAGAATCAGGAAGAGGAGGCTGCAGAGGAAGCACCGCCCGCACCTACAACCGAAGAATTACTTGCTGACATTTTAGCAGAGCTTAAAGCACAGAATAAAGAATAAATTTTTGACCGATGTATCTTAAAAATACATCGGTCATTTTTTTACCTTAAATCAGAAAGTCTTATAATATTTTCCTTAGTTTTTTCGGTTATATCTTTTTGTTCATATCGCCAGCTCCAGTTATCTGTAGAAGTGCCGGGTGTGTTAAGCCGTGCGCTTGAATCTATTTGTAAATAATCCTGAAATGGTATTATAACGGTATCTGCGACCGATTTCATACCGTATTCTATAAGTCTTAAAACGGGTGAGCTTTCCATTGAATCAGCCGTCATTTTATGGAATAGCTTTTTTTCGTCAATGGGTAGTTTATTATACCAGCCAAGCGTAGTATCGTTATCGTGAGTGCCGGTATAGCAAACACAATTACTGTTATAATTTTCGGGCAAAAACGGGTCGGACAAATCGGAATCAAAGGCGAACTGCAAGAGCTTCATATTAGGAAAACCGGATTCCTTTACAAGAGCTTTGACTTCATCGGTTTCGCCGCCTAAATCCTCGGCAATAATGCTTATATCCCCGATATTCTCTCGTATTTTGTTCCAGAAATTCATTCCTTCTCCCGTTATCCAACAGCCTTCCTTTGCAGAAAGGGCAGCGGAAGGAATGGCATAATAATCGCAAAAGGCTCTGAAGTGGTCGATTCGCACTATATCATAAAGCTTTGAGTTATGCTTAAGCCTTTTTTGCCACCAATTATAATCATTTTTTCGCTGATAATCCCAGTCATATATAGGGTTACCCCAAAGCTGACCATCGGCGGAAAAAATATCGGGCGGCACACCGGCAACGAGTCGAGGGGAAAAATCCTCATTCAACTCGAAGCATTCGGGATTTGCCCATACATCACTACTGTCAGGCGAAACATAAAAGGGAATGTCACCTATGATTTTTATACCGTTTTTATTCGCATAAGACTTTAATTCATAATACTGGCTGTAAAAGAAAAATTGACTTACTTTGTAAAAATCGATAGTTTCTTTGTGTTTTGAAATAATATCGGCAATAAATTCGTCTTTTTTTCGCTTAGCATCATTTTCCCAATCGTAAAAGGTGACAGAACCGTAAATATCCTTTAAGGTCATAAATATTGCGTAATCGTTTAGCCAATATTCCTGACTTTTACAGAATTGTCTATACTCGGTGGTATTTTTATCAAAATTATTTGCCGCTTCTTTTATAAGGGGGAGCTTAAAATTGCGTACTTTCTTATAATCAACATTTTTTGTAAAAGTACAATCCGGTATATAGGATATAAGTCGGTCATTTTTAAGTTTTGAAATGTCTATATAAAGAATTTCACCTGCAAATGAAGCGGGGGAATAGTAGGGCGAATTCCCTTTGCCGACAGGACA
>JAZQHX010000090.1:0-7974 GCA_045540835.1 Acutalibacteraceae bacterium
TCTTTGGATTTAAGTTGATTTAACAACAACTTTATTCTTTCGGTCATAGATAATCCTCCTTAGCCAAAGCATTCAAACTTGAACCAGCCTTAAAGGGCTGATTTTAGGCGTCTTTCGATTCATTCGCACACATAGGCGTTAGCCTTATGTGCTTGTCTTCACCAAAATCCACACAAAAATCAGCACCTTTAAGGTCGCAGAATTTTGTAAATAAAGGATTTTTTGGTGTGCGAGGCAAAAACGCAGTAAATCCTGATGGATTTACGAGTATTTTAACAATGTCACAGAAAAAAATACTTGTTTCAAAATCTGATTCAAGTTTAAATGATTTGGCTACACCTTTAACGGAGTTACCCGTTGACACCTACTGTTATTTCAGCGCCACTGCTCAAAAGGGAACTTCGGCAAACACATTTCTTACATCCGCTTACAGCCTTGACGGACGCTCTCTTAAAGCTGTTATCTGCTTACTTTCCTTCGTCATTGCATTTACTTTGCTATTTTACCATTCTTTTTCACTTTTTGCAAGTGTTTTTTAGATAAAATATGTTTTTGTTGATTTTTTCAATAAATGGTGGTAAAATATAGTCGTTAAACTAACTTGATTGAATATAGAATGAGGCATTTTATTATATTTAAATAAAAGTGTTGTATTTTGCATACTTTTTATTTTTTGATTTACAGTGATGAATTTGAAAAAATGCTAATTCCACCACTGTCGATTGTATTGACTATATGTTTCATTCTATTGCAGTTAGTTTAGAAACAATCGGAGTTTGCGTTTTTTGTGCGTTAGCTTCGGTTGGCTCATTTTTGATTTTTTAAGGAGGACTTAAGATGAAAAAGATTTTAGCACTGACACTTGCTTCGATTATGCTGATGTCGCTGTTTGGTTGCAGCGGTGGTGGAGATACTCAATCTCAGGCAGACAATAATCCAAGTAGTCAACAGGAAGAAAACGGAAGAAGTAAAGCCACGGAATTCACGTTTAAACTGGCTGCAGAAGAAGAACGTATAGTTGAAAATCTCGTCTTTGATGAGGATGTAACAATTAGCGGAGATTTTGGAATTATTGTTTTTGAGAACTGCGAATTTAACTGTGATATTATCAATGCCGCAGAACAGTTTACTAGAGTAATTCTTCCTGATGGGACAACCGTAAATGGTAATTGTGTGTTCAAAAACACAACCAAAGAAGCAACAATGGACTCTCCTATACCTAAATTTATCAGTCCTAATACATTGAACATTGTTTGTGAGGACTGTATTGGTTCATGTGTCTTGGATGGCACCGAAGAGAACATTATATTTAACGGTGAAACATACTCTATGGCTGATGTGGAATTCTTTTACGATGCTAATACAAATGAACTTGTTCCTTATGAAGAACAGGAGGTAACTACACTTTTTGTTGGTCAATGGTGGGAAAATGGAGAAAAGGTATTGCAAATGTTTTGTGAATGATTGGGAAATAGTATAATACCGAATTATAACTGTGATATCCGTTACGAACAGGAAAACGTTAAAAAATGGATAAAAATACCTCGTTAGGTAGGGATTTGCACCTAAAAGCGTTACAATTGCATAGACAGTGCAAGGTCTAAGATACTGTTGAAAGCATCTTAGACCTTGCCTTACGCAACCGAAATTTTAGGTTTAAAAAACCTTGAGTTTAGCTTTTTTAAACCTATACTTTGAGGGGCAAGGTGTTTGTACCTTGTCCCTCATTTTTGCGTATTGTGGCGTTACAGAACCATTTTTAATGTCTTATGCATAAAGTTTTTTCGGACAGTCGAGGACGCCTGTCCCTACAAATATATCAATAAAATTATAATTTAATAAAACAGTTGTTAATAATCTAAGGATATAGTATAATGTACATATAAAAATATCAGGAGATAAAATATTATGCAATTTGAAAATATTAAAAAGAATTTCGGTTTCGGCTGTATGCGTCTGCCGATGATTGATGACAAGGTGGATTATGATGAATTCAACCGAATGATAGACTACTTTATAGAATCAGGCTTTAATTATTTTGATACCGCTCACGGGTATATCGACGGCAAGAGTGAAACAGCTATCAGAGACTGCCTTGTTTCAAGGTATAAACGTGAGGATTATCTGCTTGCAAACAAGCTTTCAGCCTGGTTTTTTGAACGTGAAGAGGAAATACTTCCGCTTTTTGAAAAGCAACTGAAGTTATGCGGAGTGGAATATTTTGATTTTTATCTTTTTCATTGTCTTAACAGAACTATATATCCAAAGCACAAGAAGTGCAATTCCTTTGAGATTGTAAAGAAATTAAAAGAGCAGGGTAAGATAAAGCATATTGCTATGTCGTTTCACGATACGGCTGATATTCTTGATACTATTCTTACAGAGCAACCCGATATAGAGGCGGTGCAGTTGCAGATAAATTATCTCGACTATGATGACCCGAATGTGCAAAGCAAGGCCTGCTATGATGTAGCTGTAAAGCACGGTAAAAAGGTTATTGTAATGGAACCTGTAAAGGGTGGAGCTCTTGTAAATCTTCCCGATAAAGCCGCTCGGGTGTTTGCAGAATTATCGGGTGCGAGTCAGGCTTCCTTTGCGCTTCGCTATGCGGCAAGTTTCAGCGAAGTATTTATGGTGTTGTCAGGTATGGGCAATATGGATATGATGCGTGATAACATAGGCACAATGTCGGATTTTGTTCCACTAAGCGGTGAGGAATTAAAAGCTTGTGACAGTGCTCGGGAAATAATTCGTGAGCTTAAAAGAATTCCTTGCACAAAATGCAATTATTGTGCCGATGTCTGCCCGAAAAACATACCTATTTCGGATATTTTTGCGGTATATAATCAGTATTTATCGGCAGAAATAGCACGTGATACGGCTAAAGATAGTCTGCCTGACGGTGTGGGTGCGGCCGACTGCATAAAATGCGGTAAGTGTGAGGGTGTATGTCCTCAAAGCATAAAAATCAGAGAACAGCTTGAAAGCTTTGGCTAAGGAGTACATAATGAATAACGATTTAACATCGGCAAAGGAACTGCTCGTAAATAACGGGTATACCTGTGTACTGTTTAAGGACGGCAATGAATATCATTCGTTTGACAGAGGTGTAAAGCCTTTGATTGATTTTTTGGAATCGGGCAAAGATTTTGATGGCTTTTACGCCGCCGATAAAACCGTCGGAGCAGGGGCGGCGCATTTATACGTACTACTTGGAGTAAAGGCTTTGTGGGCGAATATTATAAGCCAAAGCGGCAAAGAAATTTTGGAAAATAATAATATACAGATTTTTTTCGGAGAGCAGGTACCTTATATTATCAACCGCTCGGGTGACGGTGTTTGCCCGATAGAGAACAGCGTTAAAAGTATAAATGATTCTAATGAAGCTTTGCGTGCAATCAAAGAAAAGTTGAAAAAATTGAATTCAGCTAAACAGAAAGATTGAAAAAGTGCTAAAAAATAATTCGCTTTTTTGAAAAAAGAATACATATTGTTGAAAAAATCAAAATCTCTGTCTTTTGTTATAGTTTATGCTTGCAATTTAGAACGGGTTGTGGTATATTGTAAATATCAGTATTGTAGGAATACTGTATCTTGTTTTTTTGGAATCTTGATTTGAGATTCTTATCCGAAGGAGCATATAACAAAAATGGAAAGCAAAAATAACAATAATAAGGATTACTATGTTATTGATATAATGCATATATTAAGAACTGTCTGGCATAGAATATGGGTTTTATTTGTTTGCGGATTTATTGCGGCAGGAATCGGATTTTCGATAGCGGCATTTGCAATAGCACCAACCTATTCGTCATCTATAATGCTTTATGTAAATAACAGTTCTATTTCACTTAATGATGTGGGCTTCAGCATAAGCTCTTCTGATATTAGTGCAGCTCAGAGTCTTGTAAAAACTTATAATGTTTTACTTAAAAACCGTACTACCCTGGAAAGGGTAATTGATGAAACGGGTGTGGATTATACCTGGATAGAGCTTTATGATATGGTTGAGGCGTCCTCTGTTAACGAGACCGAGATTATGAGGGTTAAAGTAACGGCAGAGGATTCTAAGGAAGCTATGATAATTGCAAACGGTATAGCAACCGTTCTTCCTCAACGTGTTACCGAAATAGTTGAGGGAACGTCTATGGAGGTTGTTGACTCTGCGATTGAGAATCCTTTAAAGATAGCTCCCAGTCTTAAGCAATATACTATGGTAGGCTTCATTCTCGGAGTATTCGTATCCCTTATATGCCTTGTAATAGCGGCGCTTATGGACAATACAATTCACGATGAGGATTATGTTCTCCAGAATTACGATTACGCTATTCTTGCAAAGGTGCCAAACCTTCTTGAAGCGGAAAGTAAAAAATACGATTATAAATATGCGTACTCCCAAACAAAAAAAGGGACTAAGTCAAGGCGGTGAATATAATGTCCTTAAAGAAGAAAAATAATTTTTTGTTTAGCTTTACAGATAATCAGAAAACGCTGCATAAGAATCTTGAATTCACCGCAACCGAACAGTATAAGCTTTTGCGTGCTAATTTATCCTTTACTTTGCCTGAGGACGTTAAGTGTCCGATTATAGGAGTTACAAGCTCTATGCGAGGAGAGGGTAAGAGTACAACAGCGGTTAACCTTTCTTACGTTTTAGCAGAGGCAGGCAAAAAGGTAATTCTTATTGACGGTGACCTTAGAATTCCGAGTATTGCAAGAAAAATGAAGGTTGATAATTCTGTTGGTCTTACAGATTGTCTTAAAGGTGTAGATGCATTGCAGCTGAGTCTGTTTAAATCTGAGCTTTACAGCAATTGGTATATTATGCCGTCAGGTGCATTACCTCCGAATCCTTCCGAACTTTTGGGCTCAAGAAGAATGGAGGCAGTACTTAAGAATCTTTCCGAATCGTTTGATTATATTGTAATAGATCTTCCGCCCGTTAACGTTGTTTCGGACGCCTTGGCTGTTTCGAAATTCATTACCGGAATGATAGTTGTTATCCGTGAGGATTATGCAGAGAAAAGAGAACTTGAAAACTGCGTGAGACTGCTTAAAATGTCAAATGTAAATGTTTTGGGCTTTGTAATGAACAGCTCTAAAAACGGTATGGGTTATTACAGCAGACGTAGATACGGCAGATACGGTAAGTATTCAAAGTATTATAAGTACGGTGCTTATAACAGTAATTCTCAGAATCAAAACGGCAGTCTTGAAGGGAATAAAAAGTAGTACTGTATGATAGATTTTCATAGTCATATACTTCCCGGGATAGACGATGGCAGCAGGAGCGTTCGGGAAAGCTGTGAGCTTCTTTCTATGCTTTCAAAGCAGGGAATTGACAAGGTTATAGCTACTCCACACTTTTATGCTGATAATGAGTCTGTTGATGAGTTTTTAGGACGAAGGAAAGCTTCGTTTGAAGCTTTGTCTGCTGAATTAACAGACGATATGCCCGAAATTTTACTTGGCGCAGAAGTCAGGTATTACCAAGGGATAAGTCATCTTGAAAATCTTAGGGACTTACGGATAGAAAACAGCGATTTGTTGTTGTTGGAAATGCCTTTTTGCAGATGGACGGAATATACTGTTAAGGAACTGTCGGAGATAAACAATCTTGGCTCAGTAAATGTTGTTTTAGCGCATATTGAGCGTTATTTTGAATTCCGGAATGATAAGTATTTAGATGAACTTCTGCATCACGGGATTTTAATGCAGGTTAATGCAAGCTTCTTTTTGGAGCTTCTGACCCGCAGAAAAGCATTAAAGATGCTGCAAAATAATACGGTTCAGCTAATCGGCTCTGATTGTCATGGCACGGACCGCAGACCTCCCCATATCGGCGAAGCTGTTGCTCGGATAAGTAAAAAATTCGGTGAAGGCTTTGTTAAATATATAAGCGATTACGAGAATAGCTTGTTTTACGGTAATCGTTAAATAATTTAAGTAATTTTTTCTTATAGAAAGGAAGCAATAAAAATGAAAAAGGTATTGGTTTTTGGTTTGACTTTGGCAATGATTTTGAACTTAAGCATTTCTGCTTTTGCAGCAGGATTCGTATCGAGCCCTTCGGGTAATCCTGCTCCTGATTTGATTGAAGGCAGTAATGAGAGTGAAGACTGCGAGGCAGATCTTATTATTACTCCTTATTCTGATCGTGATGATCTTGACGAGAAGGAACGTGAGTATATCGAAAATGCTTACGATATAATTTCTTCCTCTGATGATCTTACAAAGCTTAACGAAGACCTCAAAAAGCTTGCAGAGGATATGGATATTAAGGGTTCAAATCTTGCAATAAGTGATTTGTTTAATATTGGTATGACCGATTGTGATACTCATGGTGATCACGGCAAATTCAACATTACTTTAGATGCTGAAACACTTAAGAATTTTGTAGGCTTATTAAGATTTGACGGTGAAAACTGGCATCTTGTTAAGGACGCTAAAATTGTAAACGGTCAGCTTGTTTTTTCTGCTGATGCACTCGGTAACTTTGCAATTGTTGTAAATACCGCTGCAGGTGGTGCGCCCCAGACAGGTGATAACAGCAACATTTATCTTTGGATAATGGTATTTGCAGGTTCTGCTTTGGTTGCTGTATCTGTTTTGTTGGTGCTTAATAAGAAAAAGCATGAAAAATAATTACAACAGTCGTAATTCCAAAACTTTATTATTAAAAATTCTGGCTGTGGTTTTTTCGGTTATTTTTCTGTATGCCGCTGCTTCTTACGGTATAAGTGTAATTGAAAAAAACACAGCTGCTTCAAAAAAAGGCGATGCTTCTGCCTTTGGTGAAACACTCAACTATAACAATAAGGAATATGTTTTAAAGGATAATCTTGAAACATATCTCTTTTTGGGACTTGATAAGTTCGAGGGTGAAGAAATCGAATCCTATAACAACGATAAACAGGCCGACTTTTTGTTGCTTGCGGTTGTGGATAACGAAACTTCATCCTTTACGGCGTTGCATATAAACCGTGATACTGTTACCGAAATGAATATTCTCGGTGTTGCAGGTGATAAGATAGGTACGGTAGAAAAGCAGATTGCTTTGGCGCATACCTACGGCAACGGTAAGGAAGTTAGCTGTCGCAATACTGCAACGGCTGTTTCTAAGCTGTTGGGTGGAGTTAAAATTAACCACTATGTTTCTGTAACGATGGACGCAGTACCTATTTATAACGACCGTGTGGGCGGTGTTGAGGTAACTGTTTTAGATGATTTTACAGGTGTTGACGATACGCTCGTAAAAGGTGAAAAGGTTACTCTTAGCGGTCAACATGCGCTTAATTACGTAAGAACACGTTACGGCTTGGACGACAGTACAAATAACAACCGTATGGAACGCCAGCGTCAGTATATGAAGGCGCTTTATGAAAAAACAAAGCAGTGTGTTGAAGACGATAAAAAGTTTATTGAAAATTCTTTTATGCGTCTTTCTGAGTACATTGTTTCGGATTGTTCTGCAAACAGGCTTGAAATGCTGATGAATAAGCTTTCTTCCTATGAGTTTGTTGATATTTATAATTTTGAGGGTGAGACCGTAAAAGGTAAAGAATTTATGGAATTTTACCCAAGTGAGGAATCAGTAAAGGAAATTGCTGTAAAATTATTTTACGAATTAAAGGATTGAGTTTGGAATCTGTTTAGCATAATTAAAATTATTGTGTTGGAATAGATATATAGAAAGGGCAGTGTAGCTTTGAAGGACGAAAAACAAGTAACGGACTCTGTGGCATTAAAACAGAATACCGAATCAGCCCGTTTGGCATACATAGAAAGCAAGCCTTGTTATGATTTTTTCAAAAGGTTGTTTGATATTATATGCTCTTTTTTGTGCTTGATTATTTTACTTGTTCCTTTAATTATTTTAGGGCTTATTATTGTCATTGACAGCCCGGGTGCTTTTCCGATATATGTCCAAAAGCGTGTCGGTAAGGGTGGCAGAGAATTTAATTTTTATAAATT
>JAZQHX010000091.1:0-11629 GCA_045540835.1 Acutalibacteraceae bacterium
ACCTTTCAGCCGCAAAACGAAAACGAGTATATGTATTTAGGACTTAAGGTAACGGGACAGTATTCAAAGGTTCTTATTTACTTTGATGATTTTGTTGTTTCGGCTAAGAAGTTCGACCAAGGTCCTGCTGATGAAACATTCATAAACACAGCAGAAGACATAATAAATTTCGACGGCGAAAATAAGGCTTTTTCTTCGGCAGGACTTAAATATGTAAGCGGAGAGAAGCGTTATGTTGTCGGAAATTCGACTACAATGCTCAAATTTACCGCCGCTGCGGCAGGAACCGATTACGGTATTGCTTTTTATGACGGTATGGAAACCGTTCCTATGAAGTCGGGAAAGTATTATACAATTAAATTCAAGTATTATAATCCTTCTAAAGAGGGTACGGTTTCCCTGACGGTAGGAACAAGTGCTAAGGGAAGTGCCTGGACCGATTACCAGATAGGTGATATTGTGACTCTCAACAATAGCACAGCAGGCTGGGTAAGCGGTGAAGCTTCGTTTGTGGTGACCCCTAAAACCGAGGAAGCAAACCATTTGTTTATAAGAGTCAAGTCAGACGTTATGGGTAACGAGACTTATTTCGACAATTTCGCTGTAATACAACAGCCCGATATGGACATTGATATTGTCGAAATGGATTTGCAGGATAAAAATGCTACCCTTACTTCTGCCGCTTGGGACTGGGTTGATGCGTCCGATTCTCCGATTGCGGGGAATTCCTCTACTCTTATGAAGTTTGAGCCCGGGGATAAAGCACTTACATATTATGTAACCAAGCTTTATAAGGGCAAGCGTACAGTACCTATTGATAACGGTGCGAGTTATAGTCTGTCCTTTGATTATTATGCTGACGCTTACGAAGGCGTATTGGGCGAGTTTTACATAAAAAATGGTGCGGGCAAAAATCTCTTTTATTCGTATCTGGATACAACCCCCGAAAAGGGAACGGGCGGCGAGTGGAAACGGGCAAACTTTGTCTTTACCGCTACTGCCGAGGAAGATGATTTATTGCAGATAATGTGCTATACAAAGGCTGACAACACAAAGGTTAAGGTTTATTTTGATAACTTTAAGCTTGTAAGGCTGGATAATATTATCGCAAATCAAAAGCTTCTTGAAGCACAGAACAGTAAATTCGATGTGACTGTATCGGGAAAAAGCGGCAGTTTTGAAGGATATGCGGATATTACTCTGCAATTTAAGCTGAATTTTGATTCTGTATACGGTAATAAAAAGGTTATTACCATAGCAGGAGATAAGTATTTCGTTTCGGATTACGGAATGGTTTACCGTCCAAATAAATTCAGCGCTTTAGGACCGCTTGCTTACAGTGAATCTGCACTCAAAGAGGAATTGATTTCCTTAGGTTATCATACCAAGGTTATAAAGACCGATGCGAAATCAATGCAGTTTACTTCAGATATTATCAATATCAGAAAGCTTTATAAGGATATGGATATTGATGCAAGACCCTTTATAGTTATTTCTCCGGCAAATGGAACCGGTACAATTTATGCTTACAGCGCACCTGTAACATTAAACGTACTCAGCGTTGCTGCAACTTCTGATGACAACGCAGTAAAACAATTCATATCTTGATATGCTTGCGGAAGGGTATTATACCGATTGTGAATTTAAAGCGGATTTATTTTCCGGCATTTAAAGTTCTATAAAACAGCAACAAGTCCGCACAAATACTACCTTTTCTGTTTGAACTGATGCGATTTTGACATAGCAGACCTTATATTCGCAGTTTTTCTTTAGAATTTTTAAGCTGAATGAAAACCCGAATATTAAGGACGATGCTTTAACTTTTTAAAACCGAAAAATCTATGGGGTAATGGTTAAAATTCCGCTACCCTTGGTAAAGTGCATTAAAAAACGTAACGAACAAGGGCTTTTTTGCAAAAAACAACGGTAAAAAAAGGAAATTAAATCTCTGTTCTGTCTTAAAGGAGTATCAACTTAAACGGCATATTGAAATAAAAAAATTTAAAAAGGAGCGAACACTATGAAAAACTTCAAAAAACTATTGGCAATCTTGTGTACGCTGGCAATTATGCTGACCTCCCTTTCAGTAGGTACAGTATTTGCAGCCGACACAGAGGATACCGCCTCGGTGGATTATTCCTCAATCACGTTTGATACCGAAAACGGTACAACGGGCAACTTGAGCAGTTCTGCTTGGAAATGGTACAAGGACGGTGCTACTACTGCCATAGGCGGAAACAACACCAAAATGCTTATGTTTAATCCTGGTGAAATTAGTAAAGAAACTCAATTTGGCACATATCTTTACAATGATGCTGATAAAGTTGTGCTTACAAACGGAAAAACTTACCGTTTGGATTTTGAGTATTATGCCGATGCATATACAGCAGGAACTTTTTCCGGTACAATCAATTTTAAAGATGTTAATGGTAAAATAAACCTTGGTGCAGCTACACTTGCGATTACACAGGAAAATGGTACAAATGGTGTTTGGAAAAAGGCTAGGGTTTACTTTGTGGCTGAAACCGAAAGCGAAACCGAAAATTATTTGAGACCCTATATAACTGTATCAACAACCACAGATGCCGTTATTTATTTTGATAACTTCTCATTAGTAGAGCTTGAATCTGAAAAAGAAAACGATTATTCAAATATTACTTTTGATACTGCAAACGGTAACGGAGGTAATACGGATTTAGCAAATACTAAAGAATATTGGTCTTATTATGATGCTTGTGATGGTATTGACGGCAACTATTCAAGAATGCTTAGATTACATACAAGTAAGGCTTCAAGTCAATTGAATGCAAAATTATTGAATGGTGAAAATCAAGTTACTATAACCGAGGGTAAAACCTATCGATTTGATTTTCAACTTTACGCTGACGCAGGCGTAGATATTAAACAGTTTGTTATAAGAAATTCGTCAAATAGTGGTATACAAACAAGCTGGACTAACCAGTGGGGTGCACATACAGCCGCTAATTTAGGTGTAGATGCTACAGGTACAAATGGCAAATGGAAGAATTTCAGAGCATATATTACCGCTACTGCAACTACTACATTAACTTTAAGCTTTACTCTTAATACTGCTACTGCAGGTAAGTATATGTATTTCGATAACTTCTCTTTAGTAGAGCTTCCCGCAGAAAAAACCGATGATTATTCAGAGATTACTTTTGATACCGCTAACGTTGATACGACTACAAATGCAGATGGAAGTACTTATATTGATGTCTATGAGGATTATGAAAACGGTGTAGCAGGTAACTATACAAGAATGTTAAGATACTATGCTAAGGGAACCGATAATGCACAATTTAATGTGAACTACGGTGCAAATAACGTAGCACTTGTAGCAGGTGAAAGATACCGTGTTGATTTTGACATTTATGCTGAAGATGGTATTGATATTAAAAAGGCTACACTTCGTGACCAAAGTGTTTGTCTCAGAGATAATGTTTTACTGCCTGTAACCTCAGCAGGCACAAACGGCAAATGGGTACGCTTTACAGCCTTCTTTACCGCAGGCACAGATTCTACATCTTTCAAGATGAGTATTCAGTCGAACACTGCTACAAATAAATATCTTTATATAGATAATATTTCTCTTACACCTTTCAACCCTGAAAGTGCAATCACCTTTGAGGGCAAGAACAACGGCGCCGCAGTTGATTCTTCAACCAGCGTTTGGAGATACAGCACCGATTCCGTAGCAGGAAATGATACTACTAAATTGGTATTCTCTCACACAGGTCAGGCTTACGGCTCTGTTTATAATGATTTTGGCGATGCATTAGCTATCGAAAAAGGATACTATTATATAGTTGAATTTGATTATTATATGGGCGCTTACAATGGTACATTAGGTGCAATTTATAATAACGATATAGGTTATAAGTGCAATCTTGATGTAACCGCTGAAAAAGGTACTGACGGTGTATGGAAGACCTCAACCTCTATATTCAAGGCAACGGGTGAAACAGATAAGTTCAAGTTCTCCTTCAATCCTACGAATAACCCTTCAAATATAGCGGTTTATATTGATAATGTAGCTGTTGTACAGCTTTACGAATGCTCTATGGAAGCTCCCGAAATTTTAAGCACTAATCCTGCTAATATTACATTAAATGCTGTTGAAGGCTATGAATACAGCGTTGACGGTGTACATTTCCAGAAGAATGGTGTGTTCAACAAGTTACATTCCGAAACCGGTATTTACCCCGTTTATTGCAGAGAAGCTTTAACAGATAACGGTTATCCCTCTGCTCCGAGTGAGCCTATCTATATTCAGCTTCCTTATGCGGGTGACGTTAACAGCGATAAGGCTTTGAATGCAGATGACCTTGTTCAGATGCGTGGACGTCTTTTAGGAAATGCTACCGAAATTGCAGATCCTTATTTTGATGCAAATAAAGATGATGCAGTAAGTCTTAAAGACCTTGTAAATCTTAAGAAGCAGATTGCAAATAAGGTTGAAATCACAACCGAAACCACTGTTGTAAGAGACGGCAAAACCTATACACTCGCCTGGAATGACGATTTCATCGGCAGTTATATCGACCGTAACAATTGGGCAGACAGAAGCTCTAATGCTTCAAGCGAATTACAGATATTTGAAAATGATGCTGACAATTTGTTCATAAACAACGACGTTGAGGGTAATTCCTGCCTTGTTTTGCAGGCTGTTAAAGAAACCGATGCCGAAGGCAATATCACCTATACAAGCGGTGGTGTAGACACCTACGGTAAGTTTGATTTCAAAACCGGCTATGTAGAAATACGTGCAAAATTACCCGCAGGCGCAGGCGTATGGCCCGGATTCTGGTTCGGCGGTACATCTAACCGTGACGGTGCGACCAATTGGCCCGAAAACGGTGAAATTGATGTATTTGAATTCTACGGTTACAAGCCTGATACCGTATATCACAACTTCCATTATGCAACCTATGATGAAGAAGGAAATGCAGTAGCTAACAAGATAAGAAATCAGGAAGGCGAATACTGCACCACAATTGACGGAAACTTCTCTGATGAGTTCCATACCTTTGGCTGTGAATGGACAGAAGAATATGTAGCATACTATGTTGACGGTGTACTTAGCTGTAAATATGAAAAGGATGCTACTATATTTGAAGAAATCAACAATGAGGATATGTACTTACTTGTAACTCTCGCTATAGGCGGCAGTGATGAAGCAATTGCAGATATTGCCAATACCGAATTCCCTGCACAAATGGCTA
Organism: Acutalibacteraceae bacterium; assembly: GCA_045540835.1. Classification (GTDB taxonomy): domain Bacteria; phylum Bacillota; class Clostridia; order Oscillospirales; family Acutalibacteraceae; genus UBA737. Next base: position 5,244 of record JAZQHX010000091.1, read on the forward strand.
TTGACTACGTAAGATACTACAACTAATATTTCAAGGAGCAAATAATGCAAATCAATGGTAAGCGGTGGTATGATACCGATAATAATGAAATCCATGCCCACGGTGGTTTTATACTTGAGTATAATGACTATTTTTACTGGTATGGTGAAAACAGAACAGACAATAATTTTGTATCGTGCTATCGTACTAAGGATTTTAAGGTTTGGGAATTTTGTAATCACGTCTTTACGGCAGATAGCGCTGTAAAGAAAATCAATGAAACTTATGATTTAACACTCAAAAGGGCAGAGGATTCCTTTGCCCCTGAGGTTGAACAGTTAGGTTTTTTAAGATATGACAGTAACGGTCTTATTATTGCCAATATTGAAAGACCTAAGGTAGTTTATAACCCTGAAACCGGAAAGTTCGTAATGTGGATGCACTACGAAAACGGACACGATTATGATGACGCCCGCTGTGCAGTAGCGACTTGTGACACACCTGACGGGGATTTTGTTTATCACGGTTCATTCAGACCTATGGGTAATGAATCAAGAGACTGTACATTGCATGAATTTGACGGCAAAATGTATTTTATAGCCGCAAGTAATGCAAATCTTGATTTGATTGCCTACGAGCTTACAGAGGATTATCTTAGCATTACCGGAAATAAGCTGGTAATGTTCCCGGGTAAAAAGCGTGAAGCCCCTGCCTTTTTCAATAAGGACGGCGAGGTATTTGTGCTCACTTCTGGCTGTACGGGTTGGAGACCAAATCAGTGCAAATTTTCCAAATCGAGCGATATGTCAGATTGGCAGGAACTAAAGGAAATAGGTGATTCGGTAACCTATCACAGCCAGCCGGCATTCGTGTTTTACAGTAAGAAGGAAAATAAATATTATTATTTTGGAGACCGCTGGGGAAACAGCAGTGCTGAATATTTCACTTCAACCTATGTTGTATTTGAAATAAGCTTTGATGAAGATAACATTCCCAGTCTTGTTTACAGCGAAAATGCTTGCTTACCGAATAATACATATTAAACTTTAACGTAATAAAAAGTCGGGTTTTTACCTGACTTTTTATTTTTTGTGAAAAAATCCATAAAAAAACATTAAATTGTATTCACTTTATAAATAAACGATGTTATAATGATATTGTTTTAAATTATATTGTTGTCGGTAAAATTTGAAAGGGGATAAAGTATGAAAAAATTAGTGGGAATCTCTATTGATGTTTTGCAGAAAAAATACGGTGACGAAAAGGCATTGCGTATTGCTAAGGAAATCGGTGCAGATGCTGTGGATTTTTCAACAATTTATAACCATGATTACAGAAAGCCCGAATCAATTTACAGTAAAAGCGATGATGAAATATATGAATATTACAGAGGACTTAAAAAGGTGGCCGATGATTTGGGACTTATAATAAGCCAGACCCACGGAAGAATTTCAGGTTTTAAAAATATTCCCGCTGAAGATGATGCTTCGGTGGTTAATATGAGGCGTGACTGTATCGCCTGCAATGCATTAGAGGCAAAATACTGCGTTATACATTCCACAACTACGATTCATTTAGGACCTGATGCACCGAAGGAGCTTATGCACAGTGTGAATTTTGATATGTTCAATCGGTTTATTCCCCTTGCTAAAAAGTACGGCGTTACTATTGCGAGCGAAACCTTTGGAGACGCACAAAAGTTTAATTGCTGTGATTTTTTCGGCAATATAGATGAGTTTGAAAAATCTTATAACGATGTCTGTGCCGTGGGAAATAATGCTGATTATATGGCAATTTGTATGGATACGGGACATTCAAACAAGGCAATGCGTTTTGGTAATCCCACTCCGGGAGATGTTATAAGAAGGCTTGGAAAGGAAATAAAAGTACTGCATCTTAACGATAATGATACCCTTACCGATCAACACAAAATTCCGCTTACGGGCTGTATTGATTGGAATGATGTATTTGACGCACTTGACGAAATAGGTTATAATGGTGTATATAATATGGAGCTTAATCTTGGTGTAATAGGCGGTAGAGGACTTGAAATTGAGTCGGCAGATTATGCAGTAAAGGTTATGCGCAACCTACTTCTTAACAGATACGGAGAGTAATTGAAATGATTGATATAGAAAAAAGAATTGATGAACTTATTGAAAAAATGACCTTGCAGGAAAAAATCGGTCAGCTAAATCAGGTAAAAGCACCTTTGGTTGATGATGAGGCGGTTTTTGAGCAAATTCGTCAGGGTAAAATTGGTTCGTTTATAATGGCTACTACTGCACACGCAGGTAATGATGATACTGCAAATATAGAAAATCTTCTTATAAACAAAATGCAAAGAATAGCAGTTGAGGAAAGCCGCTTGGGTATTCCCGTAATTTACGGCAGAGACGTAATTCACGGGCATCATACGGTTTATCCGATACCTTTGGCAACGGCGGCAAGCTTTAATCCTGAGCTTGTGGAAAAATGTTACCGTAATATCGCAAATGAAGCATCGGCTGACGGTGTTCATTGGACTTTTTCTCCCATGCTCGATTTGTCACGTGACCCACGTTGGGGAAGAATAATTGAAAGCCCGGGCGAAGACCCGTATGTAGGAGCCGAAATGGCAAGGGCTTATGTTAAGGGCTTTCAGGGTGACGATGTATCAAATGAAGATAGCCTTGTTTCCTGCGCTAAGCATTATCTGGGCTACGGGGCTAGTGAGGGCGGTAGAGATTACCACCGTACCGAAATTTCCGATTACAGCCTATATAATTATTATTTGCCTGCGTTTCACGCTGCTATAAAGGCAGGAGTTGGAACGTTTATGTCCTCGTTTAACGATATAAACGGTCAGCCGGTTACGTCGAGTAAGAAATATTTAACCGAATTTTTGCGTGATTATTTAGGCTTTGAGGGCTTTGTGGTATCGGATTGGGATGCTGTTTCACAACTTAAAAGGCAGGGTGTTGCCGAAAACGATGCCGATTGCGCTAAGTTGGCGCTTGAAGCCGGTGTCGATATGAATATGACCGACAAAATTTACATAAATAATTTAGAGACATTAGTAAATGAAGGAAAGGTGTCCGAGGAAACGGTTAATACTGCCGTAAGGAGAATTCTGCGCATAAAGCTTCAAAAAGGACTCTTTGAAAATCCTTACTGTAAGGAGCGCTCCTTTGATAAAAAAGCCCATCGTAAAGCCGCAAGAGAGCTTGCAAGCGAATCAATGGTATTGCTTAAAAACGATGGTGTTTTACCGCTTAGTAAGGATATGCGTGTAGCTTTGGTAGGACCGTTTGCAAAGGAAAGACGGGCACTACTCGGTAGCTGGACCTTGGACGGAAAGGCAGAGGAAACACCCAATTTAGTAGAAGCTATGCGTGAAGTAATAGGCTCTAAGCTCTGGGTGAGCAGCGAAAATATTGAAGTGCTTGATAACGGTTTTTCGGGGGCGGTTAAATCCGATGTCGTTGTGTTGGCACTCGGTGAAAGCGATAAGGTTACGGGCGAAGCCTTTTCACTTTCGGATATTTCTATTTCTAAGAGCCAGAAAGAGCTTATATATAAATATAAATCCCTCGGTAAAAAGGTTGTGGGAGTTTTCTTCTGCGGAAGACCTATTGCAATGGAGGGTATATCCGATTGCCTTGATGCGGTGCTTTATGCATGGCACTCGGGAAGTGAAACCGCAAATGCAGTATGCGATATTTTGTTTGGCGATGTGATTCCAAGCGGAAAAACAGCCGTAACCTTCCCAAAAAGAACGGGACATATTCCGCTTTATTATAACGTTACTTCAAGCGGTCGTGCAGTTAATTGCTATTACGGTGAAAATCCGCAAAACTGTTATGTGGATTGTCCCGCAACCCCTGCATATCCATTCGGATTCGGTCTTTCTTATACTGAATTTGAGTATGGCGAAATAGCTGTAAATACTCAGGCTATCTCCTTAGAAAACCTTAAAAACGGTGAAGAATTCAATATAAGCATAAATGTCAAAAATGTAGGTAAGTTTGACGGTAAGGAGACGGTTCAGCTTTACATAAGGGATAAATCGGCTTCGGTTATGCGCCCGCTGAGAGAGCTTAAAGGCTTTGAAAAGAAGCTTATTAAAAAGGGCGAAAGCGAGACATTTAACTTTAAGTTAGGTTATGATAAGTTGGGCTTTTATTTGCCTGATGGTGAATATACCGTAGAAAAGGGCGAGTTCAGTATCTATGTAGGAGAAAATTGTCTTACTGAGAATAAAATAAATATAAATGTATTTTAATGCGGACAAGGTGAATGTTATGAAGTATAAAAATGGTTTAAAAAAGGCGATTACCTTTAGCTTTGATGACGGTAATATAGATGATATAAGGTTGATAGAAATCTTGAAAAAATACGGTCTTAAAGCTACGTTTAATCTCAATTCGGGAGGATTGACCTACAGTAACTGTTGGACTTACAATAATGAAAAGGAAGTAAGACATATAAATTATATGGATTATCCCGATTTGTTTGACGGCTTTGAGGTGGCGGCGCACACATATAGTCATCCGCATTTGGAAAACAGCGATGATGCTACTGTTTACAATGAAATAAAGTTGGATTTAAAGCTTTTGGAATTTTTGTATGGCTATAAAATCAGGGGTATGGCACTTCCGTTCGGCACATATAACGAAAGAACGGTGGAAATTGTCAAGGAGTGCGGTATTGAGTATTGCCGTAGTGTTAAATCAACAAACAGTTTTGAGTTACCGACAGACGTAATATTGCATCCGACCTGTCATTTCAAGTCGCCAAAGCTTAAAGAGCTCGCATTGGATTTTTTCGATTCCGAGAACGAAAATGCAGAACTGTTTTATATATGGGGACATAGCTATGAGCTTGTAACCGAAGAAGATTGGAGTAATTTTGAGGAATTCTGTAAGCTAATATCGGGCAGAAGTGATATATGGTACTGCACCAATATTGAGGTTATAGACGGTATATAAAATTAAAAACGAACTGCGTAAGGAGTATGTTGCTTCTTGCGCAGTTTTTTTATTTTTAGAGATTATGTATTTAAAAATTAAAAATAAACCCAAAGAAACATTGTATAATCCAGTCATTTTTTCAAAATGAATTTGACAAAAAAATACAAATGCTTAAAAAATCTGTAGCTGTTTTTTTACTAAAATAGCGTGTGTTCAGGTCTTTGACCTATTAAAGTATATGGTACCATATTAACAAATTAGCCACCTAAACGGCATTTGTGTTGTTATAAAGTTACAAATTTGTTAATAAAAGTCAAGACTTTGAATTTTTCACTCAAAGAGGATTGATTTAGACAAGACGGTGACCGAAAATTCCATTTACCATATATAGGTTTTGTTGTACAATGTTAATGTAACAATCTAAATTGGAATTTTATTTGTTGATTTTGACAGAAAAATCGATATTTGAAAGGGGGATAAAATTTAAAATTATCCATAGCACTTTTAAGGCTTGAATAAAAGTCTTGCAAAATAAAATTTTGGAGGTAAAAATTATGTACGCAAAAATCAAACATGCACTCTCACTTACTCTTGCTGTTGTTATGGCAGTAACCATGTTCGCTTGCTGTGCGTTCTCAGTTTCGGCAGAGGACACGACAACCACCCCTTTGTATGAGGGATACACCTGGTCACCTATGCGTGGCGTGACTGCTGTAGCTGGTGAAACGACCACCACAACAGAAACCATTGATGATATGCCTATTGATGAGGCTAATGCTTTAAAAGCAACAGAATACAGCATTGAAAAGGTTGACAATGGTGACGGCACAGTTACAGGTATTAAGGTAACTACTACAAATGCGGTTACCGCTAATGAGGACGGCACAACTGCAACGGTTGTAAAGACTATCCAAAAAGTTCCCACAGTTATTGACAACCCTGCTGTGGAAAACGGCGATGTTTTCAAATTTGGTATTTATTCTGACCGTGAAGATGAAACGAGAGGGTGTTATTATGTTTCAAATCTTATTCCTTGGGAAATTTATGTAGATAGAAATTATGGTGGCGGTTTCGGTGTTCCAGGTTCTAAAGACTATACAAAAAATAATCAACATAAAATTACTCTTGCTGAAAATGTTTTAAATGTTGGCAATAGCTTTTATATGACAATGAGTCAGGTTGAAGCAATGAAAGACGTTGTAATTTTCAGAGTACAACAGCATAATGAAATGGCACTTACATTTGTAGCGCCTGAAGATGGAGTATATTCTGCAAGTGGTCTTATCAGTAAAGTGACTGCTGATAGTAAAACATATTTATATGCAGATGATAATGCTGGATTTTACATGGCAAAGTTTGATGAAAACGGTGTAGAGCATGCGTTATCAGAAAATACTGCTGTTCCTGTAAAAGCAGAGACAACAGCTTCTATTCCTAATACAAAGGTTAAACTCA